>WRNS01000266.1 GCA_009776495.1 Methanobrevibacter sp.
ATACCTTTTTTTTCTTTAGCTCTATTATTTTTATTATCATTATTTTCTTTATCAGGGCTAAATCTTAAAAGGAAATTCTAATTTTTAATTTTTTTTTTTTTTTTTTAACTTATCCCTTTTTTTAGGACAGGAGGATAAGGTACATTTACTTTTAAGAAAAATTATATTTGAGGTGTCAAATTGTTTAATAAAAATATTTTAAGAATACTAGCTATTTCAGCTATTTTAATCCTTGGATTATCTGCAGTTTCTTCTGTGATGGCTGCAGAAAGTACAAGTAAAATGAAAGTTTCAAGTTCAGGCATAAAAAACGGTAAAATAGATAAAAAGTATGGTATGTATAGCTCTGTAAAAGATAAAAACGGTATACCAAAGATTTCTATACCCTTAACTGTTAAAAATGCTCCAAAGAAAACTAAATATTATGCTGTTTATATGTATGATAATAATGTTCCATGGGTACATTGGCTTGCTGTAAACTATAAAAGCAAAACCTTTACTGAAGATGCAAGTAGAAAAAAAGCTAGTTCAATGATACAGGGAAAAAATAGCTTTGGTACAATTGGTTATGGTGGACCAACACCACCAGATAAAACACACACATATACAATCAAGGTATATGCACTTAAAAGTAAAGTGAGTTTATCTAAAGGTTTTTCATACAGCCAGTTTAAAAAAGTTACCAATGGTAAAATTTTATCTACTGCGACAATTAAAGGTAAGTATGTAAAGTAAAATTAATATTTAATGGTGATAATCTTGAGATTATGTAAAAATATATTTATTGTAGTTTTCCTTTTGAGTGTTTTTGCTGTGGGAACAATGTCTTTTGTTGGTACTGTAGAAGCTGCAAAATGGAAAAAGTATGATTCATTTAGTTATAACACTAAAAATCCTGATCCAGGATATAAAAAGAAAGTATCCATTGTTACTTATATTAAGGGAACTAAAGATATTAAAATGAATGTCTATGGATATAAAACTAAAAATAATAAAAAAATGTTCATTGGAAATATGTATCTGAGCAAAACTGGGGATAAGTTGAAATTCCAAGTGGTTGATTCAAAAGGGAAAAAATCTAAACCTGAGTATGGAAAAACTAAACTTAGTGTTAAAAGTTGTTATAAAAACATAAAGTATGAAATGAAAAATGGTTAAGACTATTGACAAGTTTTATGAGTTTTACTCTGAAAAATTACACACAAAAACTGTAAAAAATACTATTGATGAGGAAATTACTAATCAGAGAACAGGTAGATTTAAATTATTTACTTTCAATTTTGAAATATTAATTTTAAATCCTGTGTGGAAACTGTGGGTGATTAAAGTAGATAATAATCTGAAAATTTGTGATTTTATTTCAAACATTTTTTGATAGATTTTTTGAATTTTTCCAATAATTTTATAATTAATTATTAAGTCAATTATTATTAAAAACTGAATATTTTAATAAATTTTGATTTAAATTAATTATTTTAATCACAATGAAAGATCTTAAAGTTATCCTCAGTAGATTCACATAGCTATTTCAATTTTATCATAATTAAAAAATGGTGTTTTCATATTATTTATATTCCCTTCTTTTAACTCAATGAATCCATTATCTTTTAGTTTAGCTACATGTCTCTGTATACTACTCACATCTTTCTTCATTGATTTAGCGATTTCACTCAGGGATTTTGGCTTGGTGTTTTTAATGGTATCAAGCAATTCCAAATCTATTGCACTTAAACCTTTATAATCATAGATTATATGAGTTTGTTCTAGTGTTTCTTCAGGATGGGTGATGAAATATTTCCATTCATCATAATCAAGTTCTAGTTTCATATCTTCAGTTTCTTCAAATATTTTTTTGAGTTTTTCAGGAGTGCCATATTTTTCTTCATATTCTTTTATTAAGTCTTTTCCAATTACTTCTCTTATTAACTTAATTTTAATCATATTAATATTTCCTTCAATTTCTTTTTATTAATTTTTTTGTGTTTGTCCAAGTGTAATTCTATTATTAATCCTACAGTTTCCAAATCATCGAATTTTATAGGAATATGTATCCCTTTCAGACCAAAATGGATGTGGGTCTTTTTATCATATGTGTCAATTCTTATTTTATCTGGCATAATAACAATCGCCCACCCACGAGGGGATTTATGATAATATATATCATGGCAATGTTTTTGGAATCGTTGTTTTGTTGATTTTTTCATCCTTACTCCTTATTGTGTTTTAAATTATATAAAGGTTTAGCAAAAAATGCAAAACCAAAGTGAAATATTTTGAAGTTTTTTTTTTTTAAGTCTCATAAATGGTGTAGCTCCCTTTTGCATAAAACCTTATTTTCTCTTTTAATTGTGAATAATTTGGCAGTAACAATCAAAAAACTTATTAATACAACAAACTCTAGGTTATTCATAGCTGAAATCGTCTTTATTAGTTAGTAGGAGTAAACAAGAAAATATAGGTTTGTGCATATATTAGTATCTTTACTCCCTTTAAGTAACATAATTACAGCCTTGTTTATTGTGTGTTACTTTTTTTACTAACACAACTATAATGGAATCTACAATTATAGTATTAAACTTTTTAATATAAGTATTATTTCATTGGTAAAAAAATGTTAAAATTTAAATTATATAATGTGCAGAATACTAATTAATGTGTTTGTGCATGGTATCTTTGGAAACTCTTCTAAAAGAGTTTCCTATACTCCATACTTAAAATTGATACTATTTTTTCTTTTTTTTAATATTTTTAATAAAATAATTCATTTAATGATTTTAAAAGTTTTTAATAATATTTTTAAATTTATTTTTTATAATAAACATGACTATTTTATTAACAATTTATATTTCATCTTAAATGAAAAATTTATTAATATAAATAAATAAATAATCTTATTA
>WRNS01000267.1 GCA_009776495.1 Methanobrevibacter sp.
AACCATAAAATATTTTCAATGGATTCAAAAGGAATTGTTACAGTAGATTTTTTATTCACAATATTTTTAACTTTGATAATTGCAATATCTGCATTAAGTTTAATCGAAACTAATTTAAATAGTGAAAAATCTATTGAAGAAGATGTTAACGGGCGTATAATTCTTGAAAAAGTAGCTAATTCAATAAATGAAGTTAGCTCAAATTTAGAAGGCAATATTCAAGAAGTTCATCTTCCTAACAATATTTCAAACTATAGCTACATTATAACTGTAAAATCTAATGATATTGATTTGGAATTTTACAACAAAAAAGGAAAATCAGCAATATTTCCAGTTAATTTAGTTGATTTTAATATGGAACATTTAAATGAAATTAAATTGTATTCTGGAGAAGATTATAAGATAAAAAAATCTTTAGATGAAAATAATATGGCTGTTATTCAGATTTACAAAGTATAATTACATATTTTATTCAATGAAGAAGAGGAAGAAGAAGAAGAAAAAGGAAAAAAATAGAAAAAGAAGAAGAAAAAGGAAGTTGAAGAATAAATAGAGAAAAAACAACTGCATTCATAAAAGAACTAAATAATAATGTTTGATAAAATGCGATTAAAAACTGAAAACAATGGACAAATATCAATGGAATTCATACTATTAATAGGTATTAGCTTCATCTTAATTTTATCCTTAGCTACATTTTTAAATAATGAAAATGAACTAAATATAGCCATGGCAGCTGCAAGGAATGGAGCTATTGAAGGAGCTAACATTGATGGAGTAGCTATTTATCCTAAAAGTTCATTTGATGATTATAGCGATAATAATCAAATTTTAACTTATCCCAGTTCAGTAAAAATAATTAAAATAGAAAAAACAAATAATGGATTTCATGATGTTTATAATAGAACCAGGATTCAGCTAAGGGTTTATGCATCCTCCTCATATTTAAAGACCACATCTGATAAAAATTCAGCTGGAGATAGAATAAATTATTATGTAAGAAAAAGCATAGCTAATTCTTTTAAAACAGAAAATTTAAGCAATAATTTATATAATCCCAGTTTTTCAACTAATTACGTTTTTACAACGGCAAACGTCCAATGGGTTTGATTTAAAAAAAAAAATTCAATAAATAAAAATAAAAATAAAAAAAAAGATAAAAAATTTATTTTTAGTTAAAATCCTGTTGCTGCTTTTAAATTAGCAGTAGTAGGAGTTTTACCAATTTTCACATTGTAAGTTGTAGCTACACCAGAAAATTTGTATCTTTTTTTCAGATATGATGATAGTGAACCAATAGCTACTTTTTGACTTTTTTTATTATCATAAACTGTGACTTTTTTATTAGAAAGTTTGGAAATAGCTATGTATCTCCATTTAGTATCTTTTACCTTTTTAATTCGTAATATAGATTTACCTTTTGCAAGTGCAGATTTTAAGGTATTTAGTTTGACACTTTTCCTAGCTATGTATTTTTTGGAAACATCGTTGTTTAGAACAGTTTTAATAGCGTTGGTACTTATGATAACACTATTTCCACGGAATTTACTTGTACCTAAATTGTTTGCTGCAATTTCTGCTGCGATGAGTTTTGAAGCGATTGTTCCTTTGTTAACTTTTGTATAAATCTTTGATAAAGCATTAACAGCTGAACTTGTGATTTTGTTTGATGCAACATTATTTACAAATTTGATGATTTTAGAAGTGGTTGTGGTAGCTACTTTACTTGATTTAATCTGACCTTTAGCTATGGCTTGTTGGACTTGTGAAGTATAAGAAGGACTTTTTACAAGTTTGCCTGAACTTAATACATAAGCATCTTTTCCATCCCATATTCCAACTGGATTTTTACCATTATATATTACTCCTTTTTCTAAAGATAATTTATTGGAGTTTCCATTACCATTTCCTGTACCACTACTTGTACCAGTACCAGTTCCACTACCTGTGCCACTGCCTGTACCGCTACCAGTACCACTACCTGAACCAGTACCTGAACCAGTACCTGAACCAGTACCAGATCCACTGCCAGAGGCAACATCTACATAGGTTATTTTATGAGTTGCAGAAATACCTCCAGCTACTGCCTTATAAGTAACAGAACCTGGACTATTTGTAGTAAGCATTGGCATAAAAGAAACATAACCTTTAGTCCCTGTATTTAAGTTCATTTGTACTACATTATCCCTATAAATTACAACATCTACATTCTGTGCAGGGCTGCCTGAATCATATACATAAACTAACACTTGATCTGTAAATGAATTTGATGGTGAGCTACTATTGAAAGTAATAGTATCAGTTGCAAAAATTTGCACCTTATCAACAGCTGCAGAAACACTAGAAATAGTCATGCACAAAATAGCTATTGATAAAAGCGTTAAAAAAATTTTTTTAGTTTTTGAATTTAACTTTAAACTTGACATAATATCCTTTATTAATTTTTAGAAAAAAAGAACAATCAATAAGAAGAATTATTTATAGATTTATTGAAAATTTAACTTTCTTTCTGATTTTCGGAGTATTAACTACTAAAAATTAGTGAAAAAGAATGGTATTTTCATTTTATAAAAAAAAATAGTACTAATAACCCCCAACTTATAATGATAGATTAACAATTGAAATTTTTCGAATTTTAGAAACTTCTTTAAAATTTTCAAATTTAAGAAATTTTTTTATAAAAAAAACCAAAATCCAATTATTAATTATTGATTTAAATCAATAAATATTTATCATTAAATGTGTAATTACTCTTTTTTTATATAAATAGTTTACTATTACAAAAACTACCGTAAAATCTTTGAAGGTCTATATAATCATGGGAAAAATAAAGATATTAAGTTAAAGTCATTAAAGATAGTATAAAAGATCTTTGTATTTGATGAATTGTGCAAG
>WRNS01000268.1 GCA_009776495.1 Methanobrevibacter sp.
TATTTTTTATGAATTTATTTAAAAATTAGCTATTTTTATTTAATTTATAATATTATTATTTTAATATGGAAAATATTTAATATTAATTGATTTTTTTAGCTATAAAACTTTTTTCAATGATAAATCAATTTTTAAATAAGTTATTACTATTGCAAACAAATAAACATAAACTATAAGTATTCATATCTACAAGTAATTTTATATTATTCAGAGTAATTGATTAAAAATCATGGGAAAAATCTATTTAAATTAGTTTCAATCAATTAAAATTTACTAAAACATAACTCATTAAATTAATCAATTACTGCGTATTTTGATTTGAGTTTTACAAAAAGGTGTAAAAGATGGACATGGAAGGCTTTGTAAGAGATAAAATAGCTAAAAAGGAAGAAAAATTCTTAGAAGAAATTTTAAGCGAAAGAATATTAGAATACAAAGACATTAGCTATGAATCCTCTATTTCAATGGCTCAAACCGTGGTTGAAGAAGTAAAAAATACTTTAAAGCTTGAAAGCTATGGTGATGAATCTTTAAAAGAAATCATCCAAATTCCAAAATCGGATGTAGCTATGGGGGAAATGGGAGTTGGATCACGTGGAGCTGGAGATTTCTTTGTTCATCGAAAAATTGCCGAGGTTGTAGCTAGTGCTAAAACAAGTTCNCTTATTAATCCAACAGCTCAAGATGATGGAGGAGTTGTTAAGTCCAGTGTTAAAGGTCAGGACATTTATATAACAACAGCTGTTGATGGAATCCATTCNCGACTAAGTGAATATCCATTTTTAGGTGGNTTTCATGTAGCTAGAGCTTCTCTTCGNGATGTTTGTGTGATGGGAGCAGACCCTGTAGCTATTATAAGNGATCTTCATTTAGCTGATGATGGTGATGTTGGAAGACTATTTGACTTTACNTCAGGAGTAGCTGCTGTTTCAGAGCTTATAGATGTTCCAATCGTAGCTGGAAGTACCCTACGTGTTGGAGGAGATATGGTTCTAGGAGATAGGCTTGTTAGTGCTGTAGGTTCAATTGGTGTGTCAAAACATCCTCCAACTGCAAGAAAAAGAGCAGAAGATGGAGATGTGATTCTTTTAACCGAAGGATCTGGTGGTGGAACCATAACAACAACAGCTATTTACAATGGGTTTTTTGATGTTGTGTGGGAAACCATGGATATTAACTTTATAAAAGCATCTAATGCATTGATGAAAGATGATTTAATCAAAGATATTCATGCAATGACGGATGTTACAAATGGAGGGCTTCGTGGAGATGCCCATGAAATTTCATCCACTACTAATGTAGGTTTAGAAGTTTATGAGGATAAAATTCGTTCAATGGTAGCTCCAAAAGTTTTAAATATGTTGGAAACTTTGAATATTGATCCTTTAGGCGTGTCCACAGACTCACTCATGTTAATCTGCCCTGAAGATATTTCTAAAAAAGTTATAAAATCAGTTGAAAGTGTGAAAGTTAAAATAGGTGAAATTGGCCATGTTGATAATTTGGGTATTCCTCGAATGATTAAATCAAATGGTCAAGAAGAAGAACTGAAACCTTTATTTAGAGAAGCAGCTTACACAAAGATTAAAAAGTTAGTTGGAGAAACAACCCCTGAAAACTTTGAAATTATGAAGAAAAAAGTTGAAAAATCAGCTATTGAATCAATAGCTAAAAAAAATAAGGTTGTTAAATATATTAAAAACAAAAAATGAATAAAAAATATAGACTTATATTTCAAGTGTAAAAAATATTGAACAAAAAATGTAAACATAGATTTCAAGTGTAAAAAAAACCTATTGAAAAAAAATCCAAAATAAAAAACATAGACCTATATTTCAAGTGTAAAAAAATCTTAAATTAAAAAAAAAAAAATCTTAAAAAAAAAACTCATTTTCAGGCAAATTAATATTATGAAAATTTATAAGGATGAAAAAGGATTTTTTTCCTTAATTGATGGAATATTAGCTATTTTTATAATAATTATAGCTTTAATGATATTTAACACGATTATTAATATGGATATTTCCCAATATTCAGAAGAAAACGATGATTTTCTAACAAGCCAAGATGTAATGGAAATTATGGCTATAAAACTTAATGAAAACACTTATTCAACATTAGAAACTATTCAATACAAGTTAAAAAGTGATAATAATTCTATTCAATCTATCAAAGAAGTAGCTATAATTTCTGGAGAATTTTTAAATAAAACTATTCCAAATAAAAGCTATTCCTTAGTTGAAAATAACCAGTTAAATGGGACCGTTATTGTAAGTAATGATAATCTGTATTTAGCCGAAAATATAAGTACCGCCACAAGAAATATAGGAAAATACAGCTTTACTCTGTATACTTGGTAAAAACCAGATTTTTAACTAAGTAAAATAATATTTACTATGTATTACTATTATTTTTTAAAAATCTAAATGATTAAATACTAAAAAATCTTAATAAATAGATAGTTTATATTCTTTAAAAGATAGCTATATTTTTAAAAAAATATTATAATATTTTATACATTTCTTATTGAATAAAATGTTTAATAATTAAATAAATATTTAATTAGAAGAATAAAACATTCAATTATTAAATAAAACATTCATTTATTAAATAAATATTTAATTAAAAAAATAAAACATTTATTTATCGAATAAAATTATAAACTAATTCAAAATTCGCCCTGATAGTGTAGTTGGATAACACGTAGGATTGCGGATCCTATTCCCCGGGTTCAAGTCCCGGTCAGGGCATAAAAACCTTTAATCAAATTATTATTTTTTCTTTAAAGTTAATTTTTTAATAAATAAATTCACATATTTAAATATGTAAATATATGAATATATAAAATTTTTAAAATATTAATTTATACAATTTTAATTTAAAAAAATATAA
>WRNS01000269.1 GCA_009776495.1 Methanobrevibacter sp.
TTTATTAAAACTATCTTTACAAAAATTTTTTTTATAAAAATCATAAGCAGAAATGTAAACATCTATAGTTACAAATCTGAAACCTACTTTTTTTGATAATTCGACACCATAAAAAAATATCATTTGAAGTAAATAAGATCCCACCCCTTTTTTTCTATAAAGTGAGGAAACACCTAATCTTCCTATTTTTATAGCTGGAAAAAAATTATAACTAACTTTGTTTTTAAATTTTTCTTGATATTGTTCTTCTAAATCTTTAATTTTTATTCTATCAGTTAGTAAAGTGAAAAAACCAATAGTTTCATTATTGTAAATAGCTAAATATGTACTATTAAACATACATTCATTTTGTTTAATGGAATCTATTTTTAAAAATTCGTTCAAACCATCATGCCCACAGTCAAATTTACTTAGTTCTTTTGATCCATCATGTAATTCTATAATAATTTTTTTAAAATTAATACCTTTCATTATAAAATTATTACTATTTTATATTACTTAAATTTATCTAATAAATATTTAAGAGAAAAAAAAAAACAAAAAAAGAAGAATTTATAATTTAAAAAAAAATGTAATTATCAAAAATTCCTATTTACTCACTGATATTTTCTTCCAATCAAAAGTCATCTTCCAATAGGTGTGAGCCTTACCTTGATTTTCATACTTTAGCAAGTGGAGAATATAATGACTTCCATCTCGTGCACGGATAGCATAATATTTACCTGGTGATGGAGCCCATGTATAATCGTCCCATTGTTCAACTTGAGATGCCTTAAGATTAGTAGGTGAGGAATTAAACTCGTGAATCTTGGATGCTCCGAGATAAACATATATTCCATTTGGACGTTGCTGGAAATAAAATTGCATATCAACCAAATCAGGTTTGTTTCCATAATCGATTACACGTTTATTTTTAAAATCATATCCTTGCCAAATTTTCAATTGGAAAGTATTACCTTGTGAACTGCTTTGTGTGCCTTTTTTCCACTGTGCGTAATAAGTAACTCTCTTAGTAGGTTTAGTGTTTTTTGTTATTTTTTTCCCACCACTTTTCTTAGTGTACCAACCTTTAAAGGTATAACCACTTCTTTTAGGACTAGCTAATTTGCCAATTTTAGAACCTTTTTTAACCATGGTCACTTTGGTCTTCTTGGTTCCAATTTTCCCACCGTTAGCATTCCAAGTCACCTTATAACTAGCAACTTTTCCTTTGGACTCAATAGTTAGTCCACTATCTTTTTTCTCAGTTTTTATTACGCTTGTAGCTGAAGCTGTAGCTAAACCTATTGAAAAAACCAACATAACTAATGCCAATACTACAAATAATTTTTTAACTTTCATATTAATCCCAATTTTTCTATTAATTTTCTACAAATACAAATTATAATTGTTTTAGAAGAAAATTGCTATCAAAAATATTTTTACATATACATTGATAAAAATAATAATTTAAAACTAGCTGTATATAAATATAACGTTTTAAAACCATTTAAATAAAAATATTAAAAGGGGAGGGCGATGCCAATTCAACGAATAATTAATATGAACTCATAATAATTATGAAACAATGAAAAAATTTGGGAATATTGAAAAATATTAAAAATTTATTTATAATCATTATTTTAAAGTTAAATGATTAAAAAAAGTAAAATAAAAAAAAAAAAAATTAAAAAATAAAAAATTAAATAAAATAAAAATTATTAAAAAATAATAATTTAAATTACCAACCACGCTCTTGCATACGTTCATTATCAGCTATTTGGGAAATTTCAACACCTTTCATAGCTGAACCTAAACCACGAGAAACCTTAGCTAAGACCTTTGGTTTATTATAATTAGAGGTAGCTTCAACAATAGCTTTTGCAAATTCTTCTGGATTTTCTGATTTAAATATTCCAGAACCAACAAAAACACCATCTGAGCCTAATTGCATCATAAGTGAAGCATCAGCAGGAGTAGCTACTCCACCAGCTGCAAAATTCACAACAGGGAGTTTTCCAATTTTAGCTACTTCTTTAACTAATGGAAATGGTGCTTCAATAAGTCTAGCAAAATTTCTAAGTTCTTCATCACCTTTTCCTTGAATTTCCCTTATTTCAGACATCACCATTCTCATATGACGAACAGCTTCAACAATATTTCCTGTTCCAGGTTCACCTTTAGTTCGAATCATAGCTGCACCTTCATCAATTCTACGTAAAGCTTCGCCTAAATTTCTTGCACCACATACAAAAGGAATATTAAATTCTTTCTTGTTAATATGATATTCTTCATCAGCTGGTGTAAGTACCTCACTTTCATCAATCATATCAACACCAAGTGTTTCAATTATTTGAGCTTCTGCCATATGCCCAATTCTCACTTTAGCCATTACAGGAATAGAAACTGCATCGATAATTTCTAGAATTTTGTTTGGATCCGCCATTCTAGCTACTCCTCCTGTAACTCTAATGTCAGCTGGAACTTTTTCTAACGCCATGACAGCAACTGCACCAGAATCTTCAGCAATAGCTGCTTCATTAGCATTTACAACATCCATTATGACTCCGCCTTTAGCAATCTTAGCAAACTCTTTTCTTAAAACATTGGTTTCTTTTTCCATATAGATTCTCCAAATAATTTATTATAATAAAAAATAGAATTTATTTATAAAATTAAATCATATTAAAATCTTTTTCTTATTAATTATAAAAGTTTCTAATTAAAAAATTTAAAAAAAATATAAAAATAAAAAATCAAAAAGTTTCATGAATGAATGAAATTATTAATAGGATATAAAAAATTTTTTTATTAAAATAATTTTTTTTAAATAAAACAACATATAATATAAATTATTAAATAATGAAAAAATACATAAATCAATTATAAAAAAAAATATCTAAAAATAA
>WRNS01000270.1 GCA_009776495.1 Methanobrevibacter sp.
TAATAAAATAAAAAATAAAAAAAAATGATAGAATATAAAAAAAAGTTTTGATGTAGCTGAAAATCCCAAACTAAATCAAAACCATGGTTGTGAATCAAAGTTTTCAAAATAATTTCTTAACATTCATTTTTAAACTTTGCTACCATCTGTAGGAGTTATTTTTACATTTTGCAGAGTAAGACTATTTTTAGGACTATCGATTGCATTATAAACCTTAGCTGCAATATTGCTTTTAAAATTAGAATTCATGATTTTAATTGGTCTACCTGTACCTAAAATAGCTCCACCAGGAAGATTTGCTTTGTTACTTGTAAATGTTGTACCACTCACAGTTAAGCTACCGACTTTATATCCTTGACTACCTAAAATTTTAATAGCTCCTCCACCACCTGTAATTGCTCGGTTACTAGTGAAAGTACTTTTTTTCACATTAGCTTTATTAAAAAAGATATTTATAGCTCCACCACAAATATTTGCTTGGTTATTTTTGAAGGTACATTTATTCATAGTTGAAGAACCATACCATAAATCTATAGCTCCTCCATTACCTTTAACTCTATTATTTGTAAATGTATTACTTGTTAAAACTAACTTACTTTTGAGAGAATTAATAGCTGCTCCACTTCCATCCGCTCTGTTGTTTTTGAAAGTACATTTGTTCGCAGTTAATTTTTTATTTTCTATAGCAATAGCTCCTCCACCAGCAGAACTTGCTCTATTATTTGTAAAGCTGCATTTACTCAGAGTCAAAGTACCTTTTGAGGAATAAATTGCTCCACCACCAGTATTTTTTGATAACTTACCTTTGATATATCCATTTCTAAATTTTAAGTTTAAAAACTTAACATTCACACTTTTTTTGTTGATAAGGAAAATTCTATTTTTCTTTTTACCATCAAGGATTACTTTAGAACCTAAACCTCTGATAGTAATACTTTTTGTGATACTGATTTTAGTGTTACGTGTACCACTGTAAACCCCATTTTTTAATTTGATGGTATCTCCATTTTTAGCTGAATCAATAGCTTTTTTCAGACCACCAGGTGTTTTAGGACCAATCGTCTTTGTAGCTGCACTTACAAAACTTATAGTACTTATTGCTAAAATTGCTATTAAAAAAATTGAGATTAAAATTAAGGTTTTCCTACTTTTTAAATTCACTTTAATAGAAATACTGAGCCTCCTAAGAAATAATTAATGAACATTTTTATTTCGAAAGTAATTTTAAAAATTAATAAAAAGTAAATTTTGAAAAATTATTTTTATTAATAAAATATTTTTCAATAAAAATAATATTATTAATAATAATAAAATAATTGGTTAAAATTTAAATTTACCAACATTATTTTTCTTATTATTTTCTTTATTTACTTTTTTAATATCTACTTTCATTGTTTTTGTGTATTTTTTTCCTAGATATTTTGATGGTATTGTGATTTTAACTGTTGTATATTTTCCAGGTTTTAAAGCTTTAACTGTGGCTTTTTTAGTTACTTTTCCTGCTTTAAATTGGAAAGTACAAGCTTTAGAATTTATATCTCCAATATTGTAAATCCTAATCGAATAAGTCTTTTTAGATAAACTAATTTGGTTGTATATATATAAATCTGGGCGAAATCTGTAAATTTTTGTAAGGTTCTTTTTTGATGAAAGTGTAGAGTTTGTTACTTTTACATTATCACTTACCCTAACAGCATAGCTATTTTTTGATTTTATTACGCTATTAATGATTGAACCCTTTGAATTTACTGCAATGAATCCTGAAGAATAACGACTTTTAGTAGTTCCATCATTATAAAGTTTACTATTATTTACAATTCCATTCCAAGTTTCAGAGACAACACAGATAGAATCTGCACCTTTAGAATTAATTGTAGTATTAATAAGATTTCCTGTCCATTTGGTTAAAGAAATTCCTGTACAGTTTGTTGCTTTCAGGTTTATACTGGAATTGATAATATTACCTTGTAAAGTTCCTAGAAGAATTCCGCCTGAATATTTTTTATTAACATTTATAGTAGTATTATTTAGAGTAAATTGCTTAGTGGTTGATTTAGATGCATTCAAAGTAGATATTGCACCATACATAATTTTTGAAGATCCTTCACCATTATAATCTATGGTAAGGCCTGAAAAAGTGATTCCATTAGTTTTCACATCAAACATATCTTTATTTTTATTAAAACTAATTTTAGTATTAACCTCACTTTTTATAGTAATGGATTTAGTTATATTTAATGTATCATTTAGATTATAGCTACTCACATTAAAGATTAAATTATCACCATTCTCAGCATCGTTTTTCATCCAATCTACAATATTTTTTTGACTTGTGTCATTGTTTACATAAAAATCAGCAGCTGAAGCTGTACTAATCAATATAAAAAAACTAGAAAGTAAAGTTAAAAATATAATTACTTTTTTTTTATTTATCATTTTAATCCTCGTTTAAGTATCAAATTAATAATTTTTTCATCAATTATTGTAATTTAAAAATAAAAAAATCATAGTAATAACCAATTTTCTTAAATTAAGTTAAAATTATTAATCTTATATTATCATATATACATGTGTCATAACTTATATATAATAGTTGATTAATTTAAAAGTTCATATAATCAATGATTTTCTAAAAAAATATAAAAATACAAAAAATAACATAAAAAAAGAAAAATATATTAATTTTGTTATTTTTTTGAAAAAAATTTTTATAAAAAAAAAATAAAATAAAAAAATTTAAAATTTTAAAATTTCATTAAGTTTATAAAAAAAAAAATAATATTTATAAAATTTGATTTTAATATAAAAAAAAATTAATATTTTAAAATTTTTTAAGTATAAAAAAAAAAAAAATTATTCGAAATTAAAAAAAATACAGTAAGCT
>WRNS01000271.1 GCA_009776495.1 Methanobrevibacter sp.
TGTTTTTTTTTTTTTTAATTTTTTTTTTTTTTTTTTTAATTGATTTTTATTGTTTTTATTATTTTACAAAGTTCTGTCATTTGCTACAATTTTTTTTTTTTTATTTTCTTATAAAAATATTTATTAAGGAGAAAATTTACCATTAAAACTATATTATCATTAAGCTATTAATCATTGATTTATAAAAATCATTAATTTATAAAAATCATTGATTTGAATAAAAATCTTAAAAATAATAGGTTAATTTAAATTGTTTATTTTAAATTATAGAAAACAAATAGTTTTATATTCATTTTCTATATTAAACTCTTTATAATTAGTATGTGTATTATTATGAAAGTTAACCAGATGAATATTAAAGAAAAAATGTCAGTTAGTCAAATCATGGAGGAATTTACAAATTCTGGTGTTTTAGGTGCTGGAAAAGTAGCTAAAGCTTCATCCTTATTGGTTGATATGATTAAAGATGAGGATATGAAAATATTTTTAAGTGTCGCTGGACCATTGGTTCCAGGAGGACTTAGAAATATTATAGCTAATATGATTAAAAACAAACAGGTGGATGTTTTAATCACTAGTGGAGCTAATATAACTCATGATCTTTTAGAATCATTTGGTGGAAGACATTATGGGAATCTTGGCTTTAATGATGAAGAATTGAATAAAGAAGGGATAGGAAGAATTAGAGATGTGTATACTAAGTCTCACGACTTTGAAGTTTTCGAAACAAAAATAATAGCTATTTTAGATGAAATTTCCGAAAAAATAGCTAGTGGAGATAAGGAGAGTTCAGGTTTTATTTCAATCAAAGACTTATTGTATGAAATAGGGCAAAGGCTTCATGATGAAGAGTCCATATTAAAAATAGCTAGTGAGAATAATGTTCCAATATTTGCTCCTGGATTAATAGATAGTATGCTTGGATTACAGTTATGGATGTTTACTCAAGATAGGAATCTAAAAATTGATGCAATAGAGGATATGCACGATTTATCTCAGATTGTGTTCGATTCAAAACGTGTTGGAGCAGTCTTGTTAGGTGGAGGTCTTCCAAAACATTATACTTTAGCTTCTAATTTACTAAATGGTGGAATCGATGCTGGATTTCAAATAACCATGGATAGACCTGAAACAGGTAGTTTAAGTGGTGCCCCATTAGAAGAAGCTAAATCATGGTCCAAAGCTAAGTCTTCTTCAAATTTAGTTTCTGTTGTTGGTGATGTTACAATTTTATTCCCTTTAATATTAGCTGGAGCTTTGGATAAAGTCGATGAAAAATAATATTTTTTTTTTTTTTATCTTTAAGGGTTTAAATTAAGTAACTGAAAAATGTAATTAATGTTTTTAAGTTATTCTACGATTAGGAGTTTATTGAGTGAATTTTTTATCAATAGCTATTTTATACACATTATCTGGATTTTTAATGAAACTGTCCGATGATGAATATGATGAAAAATCAAACAAAATCACAGCTATTGTCATGGGAATGTTATGCGCATTAGCTATAGCTTTTTTTTCCTCAAATAACATTGAAGCAAGCTATATTTTCATTGGAATAATGATTGGAACTGGTTTGTCCTTAAAAATAGATGGAATTCATCACATTATCACTCTTATCACATTTCTTGCATTGCTTTTTATTTGGGGAATACCTGATTTAAACTTAGTGACCTTGGGAATTTGCACGATTTCAGCTTTCATTGATGAAGTTGGAAATGATAATGAAAGGATATATAAAAAAAGTAAGTTTTTGTATGTGTTTTTCGAATATAGATTAACTATGAAAGTAGCTATCTTTATTTTAGCTATTTTAGGATTTTTGCAATGTTTTGCAATTCTTCAAATAACTATTATTGATTTTTTAAGTATTTCAACATTTATTTGCTTTTTATTATTTGAACTGTCTTATGAATTAGCAGGTTTCACTTTTAAAAAATATTTAAATTAATTTTATGATTCAAATGAGAAAATTAGCTGTTATATGTTTCTTGGAGAACCAATAATTCAAAGTCGGTGAATTTTTTTAAAATTTGAATTATTTTTAAAATTTGAATTGTTTCTAAAATTTGAATTATTTTTATTTGTTACTTTCTATAATCTCTTTAATAGCTATTTCAGGATTACTAGCTTCATAAATGGATCTTCCTATAATTAACCCATTTGCATACTTTAAGGTGTCCTTTGCCTTTCCTCCTTGAACTCCAACTCCAGGAGATATAATAAATGAATCTTTTCCCACGATTTCTCGAATTGTAGCCAATCTATCCAATCGTGTTGAAGGAGCCACATAATTTTTAATACCCATAGCTACTCCCATCTTAGCTATTTCTTCAGCTGATTTTTGCAAGAACATTTCTGCTCCTGGATGTGACATTTCTGTTAATAAAAATACTTCTTTTCCATGATTTTCAGCTACTTTTAAACAAGCTTCCACACTATCTTTTCCAACAAATCCATGACAAATTAATCCATCTGCTCCTGCATCAAAGCTTAAATTAGCTATTTTCGAGTTTGTTTCTGGAATATCAGCTACTTTGTAATCACAAATAATTTGAAAATCAAAATTTTCTTTAAATATTTCTATTGTTTTCAATCCTTCAGCTAATGTTAAGGGGTATCCAATTTTTAAGGTGTTAATGTACTTTGAAACTTTTTCAGCTACTGTGTATGCATCTAATAAGTTTATTAAATCCATTGCGAGTATTATATTGTTTTTTATTTCCATATTCCCTCTCCTTATAGCTTTTTTTTTGCTTAATTTTTTTATAATTATTTTAATATTTTTTTATTTTTTTCATAATTTTTTATAATTATTTTTATTTTTTTTATAATTATTTACATTTTTTTATTTTTATAATTATTTTTAAAATTATTTTTATATTT
>WRNS01000272.1 GCA_009776495.1 Methanobrevibacter sp.
AAATCTAAAAAGAAAAAAAATAAATCATGGAACAATCTAAAATTATATTAATTAAATGTAAAGAAAAATTTTAGCTACTAAGGAGTTGATTAAATAAAAATAATAAATTTAAATTTTAAACATATAGTAATTGTTTTATTTTTAATAGCTATTTTTATATCGATATCAACAACTAATGCTAACTCTTTGATAGAACCTCAAGTATCTTTAACTGTGTCTGAACTTGAATCTACACCTCCTTCAAATTCAAACCGCTTCACTGTATATTCTAATACTGATTTAATCTATAGTGCTACTGTTACTGATGGATCCTCTCAAATAAATGATAAATCAACGGTAAATTGGGATTTCGGAGAAGGAAGTAAAAAATCAGGTTTATCTGTTAGTCATAATTATAAAAATTTAGGGGAATACACCTTAAAATTAGATGTTTCTGTAAAAGATAGTGGAAACACCTTTACTACAGCTGCCACCTACATTGTAAAAGTTGTTAAAAGACCAGAGTCTAAACCACCTGAAATTACTCCCACTCCAGGCTCCAACCAATCAGGAGAATTAGAACCAGAAATATCAATCTACATATCTAATTTTGAACCTTTGAAAAAGTATGGTAATAAAACAGCACAAGTAAATTTAAAGGAAAAGTTATCATTCACTAGCTTTGTTTCTGGTAGCTATGCAAAGAAGGCAAACATTACAAAAGTCAAATGGGATTTTGGAGATAAAACTAAAAAAACTGGAATAACCACTAGCCATAAATACACAAAAGCTGGTAAATATACTATTCAAGTAACTGCAACAACAAAATACAATGGAAAAACATATACAAGCACAAATGTTTACAATGTTTACGTGGTTAAAAAAGTAGATTTTTCCATAGAATCTGTAATAAAAAATACTGACAAAAAAAAGAATGTTGTCAGTTTAACTGTAGTTGTTAAAAACAGAGGAGCTCTAGCTAGTAAAGCTACTGAAATTAAAGTGTGGTATAGCTCATCTGCTTTGAAAAAATACTCAAAAGTAGCTAAAGTAAAATCATTGAAAGCTGGAAAAACTGTTAAATTAAGCATAGCCTTTAAAATACCATATAAATATAGAAAATACACTAAAAAAATTAAAATAGATCCTAAAAACAAAATAGCTGAAACAGTGGAAAGTAACAATCAAAGAAATATTTAATAATAGCTGAAACAGGAAAATAAATCAAACTATTCAATAAAATAGCTGAAACAGGAAAATAAATCAAACTATTCAATAAAATAGCTGAAACAGGAAAATAAATCAAACTATTCAATAAAAATAGATGAAACAGGAAAATAGCTATTTTTTCTTTTTAGCTATTATAAGAGGATCCACTTCACAGGCAATATCATATTCATATGGAGGATTTTTCTTCTTCCAATAATC
The DNA here is from genome assembly GCA_009776495.1 of Methanobrevibacter sp. Classification (GTDB taxonomy): domain Archaea; phylum Methanobacteriota; class Methanobacteria; order Methanobacteriales; family Methanobacteriaceae; genus Methanorudis. The sequence continues at coordinate 1,408 of WRNS01000272.1, forward strand.
CACATAATAAACCCACCATTTATTACTAAGTTTTAATATTTCTTCATCATTTAATATATTAAATTCATTGAAAAATTGAATTTGATTCCCACCAGTAGCTACACCAACACCTTCTGTTGTAAAACACAGTAAAAAATCAATTCCACCATTTTTAATATTATCTTTAGAGTTTACCATCAAGTCTTTTTCACATGGAAAATCATTTTTCAGCTTGTCAAATAGCTCAAAATCCTGGAATTTAAAATAGTTATTATTTAAATTATATGGTTTCTCAAAAAATCGATTAAAAAATTGTTTTTCAAAGTCTTCATTATTATTTTCATTGTGAAATATTTTAAAAAAAACATTATTTGCTAATCTAATAGCTATTGTACTTGAATGAGGTTCAGATTCCTTTAATTTTGGACCGTAAAGTTGAACATTCTTAAATTCTAATTGAATAGAATCATTAGCTATTTCCATCCAAATCCATTCCCCAGCAGAGGAAATAGCTTCTCCCATTAAATTTAAAGTTTTTCTCTTCATAATTTCTATAAATATTTATGTGAAATCCTAAATTGGAACTTTAATGAGTTTTTCAAAGTTGCAAATCATACCTACTATGCATACTTCATGCATATTACACATAACCCATTACTAGTACCCATTATTCATAAATATTTCACATACCAAAATAAGATAAATGAAAAAATAGCTACTCTAACAAGGTTTGAATATGAGTAACATTTCCTCTTTCACTGAATCCGACTATCACTCTTGAGTGTCCGATTTTAGCTACTGAAAATTCATCTCTTTCTTTGTACTCATAACCTCTTAGTTCACTGTAGCTTTTAAAAGCTAATTTTGCTTTAACATTAAATTCTTTATGGAATTTATCAAAAACATTTACAAATCTTTCAATGGTATCGTCCTTTGGAATTTCACTTGAATCTATAGTGACGAAAAAGGTTATACCATCAAAATCAGCTAAATAATAAGCATCATTATCAAAAATACCTGAAACTGTCATAAGCAATACATGAGCTTCAAATAAGTCAATACCTGATAGATTTGATGTGAACTCACTAATATCATGTTCTTCTCCAAATTCTTTAACTTTGATTGCTTGTTGAATCAAATCTTCTGGAAACCCAATATCTTCATTATCCCATGCCCAATGCCACTTAGCTGCTTCAGTAGCTAAAGTTCCTATGATTTGAATTGGAAAAGTTAAATCACCGCCGAAAGATATGGTTCCTTCCTCAAAATTCAATTCTCCCTCATTTTCACCAATAACCTTTGCAAGATTTTCCTGTTTATCTAATGCCAAAGCTCCATATTTGCTTAAAATTATTTGAAATGAATCTGAATCCTCTTTTTTATTTTCTTTTTCTTTCATGTCTTATTATTAATCTAATTTAATATATATAAATTTCAATTTTTTAAAAAAAAAAAAAAAAAAANAAAAAANNAAAA
>WRNS01000273.1 GCA_009776495.1 Methanobrevibacter sp.
TATTTAAGAAGTTTTTATCATTTTTTAGAAATATTTATTTTATTTAAGAAGTTTTTATCATTTTTCAGAAATATATATTATAATAACTAATTAAAAAATTAATAATATTCCATTAATTCTTCAAATTCAGGATTAGATGCGAATTCGTCTATAAAATTTTTCATATCATGAATGAATTCTTTTTTTCTTTTTTCGATATTTTTTATTTTTGAATAATCTTTTTTCAATGTTAAAATCATTATTAAATCTTCTGTTTCAAGTTCAATTTCAGGAAACTCGATTTCAGTAAGTTCTATGTCTTCATCATCACTATCTTCAAATTTCATTCTAATCCTCTAATAAATAGCTAATTACAACCATTTTTGAAAAAGTTTTACATTTCAGTAAGTAAATTATGCTCTTCCTAAATTTTTATGGGCTCTTGCAAGGTGTCCTGCAGCTAATGCTCCTATTAAAGATAGTTCTCCAGCCAACACTGTAGCTACTACAATTTCAGCAAACTTTTTAACATTTCCTGAACCAGCTACTCCTAAAATATTTAAACATTCATTAGCTGTATCCAAACTTGTTCCACCACCAATCGTAGCTATTGGCAAATCAGGTATGTTAACCGAAAAATACAAGTCTCCATTCCTTTCTTCTGCAGTTGTAATTCCAAGGGATCCTTCTGTTATATGTGCTATGTCTTGCCCTGTAGCTAAAAAAATAGCTCCAATCATATTTGCATAATGGGCATTAAAACCCATACTGCCAGCTGCGGCAGAACCAATTAAATTTTTTACTATGTTTACTTCCACTATAGCTGCAGCTGTTGTTTTAAGTTTGTTTTCTACAATGTGATATGGGATTATCACCTCAGCAGTAACAGTTTTTCCTCGACCTTCTATCATATTAATTCCAGATGGTTTTTTATCTGCACATACATTACCACTTAATGCGATTAATTGAACATCTTTTTCATTTAACAACATGTTAAGAATTTTTTCTGTAGCTATTGTAACCATGTTCATTCCCATACTATCCCCTGTAGAATATACAAATCGAGGATAAACATAGTTACCTACAATTAAAATAGGATCTATATTCAATAATTTCCCATGGTTTGTAGTTGATTCAGCTATTTCTTTTAACTTTAGAATATTATCTTCAAACCATTTTTTAACATCAATAGCTTCACTTATTGATTTGGTTTTTATGGCAGGAGCCCTTGTCATCTTATCATCAATTATTTTAGTGTTAACTCCTCCAGAAGCTGTAATAGTTGAACATCCCCTATTTACAGATGCAACCAACGCTCCTTCAGAAGTAGCTAATGGGACGTATATTTCATCATTGATATGGTCTCCATTGATTTTTAAAGGTCCAGCTATTCCTACTGGAATCTGGATGGTTCCTATAGGATTTTCAATATTTTTTTTACTTGCAGAGCTCATGTCTATTGTATAATCCGAAATTTTATCAAGCTTTAAGCTAGTGATTTCTTCTAAATATTTTCTTCTTATATCAATAGCTTCCTTAATAGAGGATGAATATTTTTCAATCTCATGTAATTTCATTTCACCATTTTGAAGTTTTTTAATAGTTTCATCTAAATCCATAAAGATCACATAATTTTTTTTAAAAAGGTCTAAATCAAAATTAATATTATAATAATAAAGTTATAAAAAATATAATAATTTTTAACAAAAACAAAAAACGGAATAAAATAAAAATTTAAAAAAAATTTTAAAAAGTTAATTAGTTTTAATCAAGTCTACAATATTTGAAGGTTTACGAGCTACTTTAACTCCAGCATCTTCGAGAGTTTTCATTTTACTTTCGGCTGTTCCTGTGTTTCCTTCAATAATAGCTCCAGCATGTCCCATTCTTTTACCTGGAGGAGCAGTTACTCCTGCAATGTATGAGATAACAGGTTTTGTAATATTTTCACTAATGAATTTTGCTGCTTTTTCTTCAGCATTACCTCCTATTTCTCCAATCATCACAATTTGATCGGTTCCACTGTCATTTTCAAACATTTGAAGAATAGAAGAAAAGTCTGTACCAATAACTGGATCTCCGCCAATACCAATACATGTACTTTGACCAATGTTTGCTCTAGTTAACTGACTAGCTACTTCATAAGTTAAGGTTCCACTTCTTGAGATTACTCCAACATTTCCTTCTCTAAAAACATTAGTAGGCATGATTCCTAGTTTTCCAATATTTGGGGAAATAATTCCTGGGGTATTAGGTCCAATTACAGTCACATCTTTCTTTTTAGCATAAGCCATAATTTCCATTGAATCATGAACTGGAATGTGTTCGGTGATTATGACAACAAGATCTAAGTGTTTTATTGATTCAAATGCAGCATCTTTAGCAAAAGGTGCTGGAACAAAGATAATTGAAGAGTTAACTTCCATTTTTTCTTTGACTTCTTCAACAGAGTTAAATACAGGAACTCCTTCGAAGTCTTGACCACCTCTTCCTGGTGTTACTCCAGCTACTATATTTGTATTATATTGGAGCATTTGACTTGTATGAAATGAACCTTGTTTACCGGTTATTCCTTGAACTAAACATTTAGTATTTTCATCTAATAATATCATAAAATCCCTCAAAGTAAATATTAGAGTATAATATGTTTTATTTTAATTTTTATTTTAATTTTTTTTTTTAAATATTTTCAATATTTTTTTATTATTCTTTATATTTTTTTTAAATATTTTTAATTTTTTTTAATTATTCTTTAATTTTTTTTCAATAGGAAAATAAATAATTTTTAATTAAAAATTTTTGATAAAAGTTTTCATTAATATAATATTTATTGTGTCAATTATTAACTTGTTTTGTTTTAATTTGTTTATCTTAAGA
>WRNS01000274.1 GCA_009776495.1 Methanobrevibacter sp.
TTTTTTTTTTTTTTTTTTTTTTTTAAATGAAAATTTAAAAATATATAAAAAAAAATTTCATTCATTAGAATCACTGAATTGACTAAAATTATTCCAGGGAAAGTATGAAATCAAAAACGATTGATGAAATCAATGAAAAAATAGCTAATGGAAAAGCTAATATTTTCACCTCTCAAGAATTAAAGGAACTTATTAGAGAAGACTCCACTCCTAATTTCGATGAAGTAGATGTTGTAACATGTGGAACTTGTGGAATCATGTCAGGAACAGCAGCTATTTTTCATCTCGATGTGTTTGAACCAGGTCTTTTTAAAAAAGCTAAAAACGTTTATTTAAATGGAGTCGCTGGTTTTGCAGGACCATGTCCTAATGAATGGTTAGGTTCTATTGATACAATTGTGTATGGTACAAGCCATAGCAAAGATGATAATAGCTATGGTGGAGGTTTTCTATTTAAAGATATTGTTGAGGGAAAGGACATAGCTATTGAAGTAGAATCAACTGATGGGGAACATTACTCCTCCTTAATTACAATTGAAGATATGCCAACAGCCCAGATGATTGGAACTCGTATGGCATTTAAAAATTACACATCCTTTGTCAACCCTTCAAAAGATCCAGTTTCTTCAATTTTTAATGCAGTAGCTATGGAAGGAAATTTCAAATCATTCTCATTTTCAGGTTGTGGTGAGATAAATCCACTTCAAAATGATTTAAAGCAAAATACTGTAATTGCTGGATCTAAAGTTCTTCTTAATGGATCATCTGGGCTTGTTATTGGAAATGGAACAAGAAGTAGTGAGGTTAAACCTAACTTCATGTTAACGGCTGATATGCATCAGATGGAAGGAAAATTTCTTGGAGGATATAAAACTGCAGAAGGTCCTGAAGTTTTCACCTCAGTAGCTATTCCTATCCCTGTTTTAGATGAAAAAATATTAAATCAGTTAATGATTTTAAATCACGATATCCCCCTTCCAATAGCTGATATTAGAGGAAGACACTTACCAATTTCAGAAACTACTTATGAAAAAGTTTGGAATAACTTTGATGAGCGACCAATATTCCATATAAACGATTGTATTCATTGTGCAAACTGTTTAGTAGAAGAACGATGTCCAACATTTGCATTTACAACTGTTGAAAATGATAACAATCAAAACAATAAAAATGTTCTTGATGGCAGTAATGGAAGAGAGAAAAATTTAGACACTGAAAAGTGTTTTGGTTGTGGAATGTGTGCCTACTCTTGTTTAGGTGGAGCATTTGAGATGAATACTGGATCAGTAGCTATAACTATTGATGATACGATTCATAATGTTCCAATAGCTTGCAGACAATCTGATATAAAAAGAGCTAAAAGTTTGACAAGTAAATTAAAGGATATGATTGAAATAAATGAATTTAAATTATGATTTTTCATTCCACCCTTTGATTAAAAAGAAACTAATTTTCATATAAACTAGTTTTTATATTAATCAATTTTTATGTATAATATTAATAAAATGAATACATTTATTAATTTTTTAGAGGAATCAAATGGAACATAGTGTAATAATAGCTAGATATGGTGAAGTTGGACTTAAAAGTCCAAGAGTTAGAGGTAGATTTGAGAGAAAATTATCTTCTAATATAAAATCTTCTTTTAACTGTGAAATTAATATTAATCAAGCAAGAATATTCATTTTTCCAGAAGATTTTGATGAAGCATTAGCTAAATTAAATAAAATATTTGGAATAGTCTCTTTCTCACCAGCTATTTCAACTTATAGTAACTATGAAGATATTGAAAAAGCATTGGATAGCTATTTGGACGAACTTATAGAAGAAGGATTAATAGAAAGCGAAACAAAATTTGCAATTAGGTGTCGAAGGGTTGGAAAACATGATTTTTCTTCTCAAGAATTAGCTGCCTTTGGAGGAAGTGTGGTAGTTAGAAAACTTGGATGTCCTGTTGATTTAAGCAATCCTCAACTTGAAATATTTCTTGAAGTTAGAGAGGATGACACTTATATTTTTCATGAAAAGATTAAAGGTCCTGGTGGACTACCTCTTGGAACACAAGGAAAGTTAGTTTCCCTTATTTCCAGTGGAATTGATTCTCCAGTAGCTACTTACCTAATGATGAANAGAGGATGTGAAATCATAGCTCTTCACTTTGATAACGCACCATTTACACAAGCTAAATCAAAGGAAAACTTTGAACTCATAGTAGATATTCTAAAAACATACTCCTCAGGAGTTCCGTTTGAAAGCAAAATTGTTAAATATGGAAATTATCTTCAAAAATCTAAGGATGATGCTCCAGAAAAGATGACATGTATCCTTTGTAAATCAGGAATGTATAAAATAGCTGAACTATTAGCTATAGAAATGAAAGCATTGGGGATAGTCGATGGAAGTAGTGTAGGCCAAGTAGCTTCTCAAACACTTCCTAATATTTTAGCTACACGTGATAATGTTTCTGTTCCAATTCTCAGTCCACTTATTGGAATGGATAAGGTTGAAATAGAAAAAATAGCTAAGGAAATCGGAACTTTTGAAATTTCTAAAATAGATGATGGTGGATGTTCGGCAGTTCCAAGGTATCCTGAAACAAAAGCAGATATTAATAGAGTTAAAGTAGCTAAAGAGGATATGGAATATGACATGGAAATTAAAAAAGCTTTTAAAACAATAGATTAATTAAATTTTTAAAATAGCTTATTTTTTTTATTTTTGACATAACTATTTCTAGTTATTTATCTTAATTTTTGTATACAAATTGTTAGCAATTATTATCATTTTTGTATATAACTTGTTTGTAATTATTATCATTTTTTTTATAATTTTTTTTTTTTTTTTTTTT
>WRNS01000275.1 GCA_009776495.1 Methanobrevibacter sp.
TTCATTATAATTTAATAATATTTTAACTAAATTTGAATAAATATGTTTGAATTTAAAAAAGATTTATCATTTATGATTACATATTTTTATAGCTATTTTTAGCTTTTAACTGTAGAAAATCAATGTTTATATTAATTATTAATTATTAATTAGACAAATAAAAGAAGGTGATATTTTGTCAGAGCTTTTAATACCCTTAGAAAATTATTTAGCAGCGGGTTTACATATTGGAACACAACAAAAAACTAGTGACATGGAAAAATACATATTTCGTGTAAGATCAGATGGGCTTTATGTTTTAGATATTAGAAAAACAAATGAAAGAATCATTTCAGCAGCTAAATTCTTAGCTAAATACGACCCTGAAGATATCTTAGTTGTAGCCACAAGACAGTATGGTCAAGCACCTGTTAAAAAGTTTGGAGAAATTATTGGATGTAAAACTATTCCTGGAAGATTTATACCAGGTACNTTAACAAATCCTAATTACAATAAATTCATCGAACCTAAAATTATTGTTGTAACCGATCCTAGATCNGATTCTCAAGCTATNGTCGAATCTAAACAAATTGGAGTTCCAATTTTAGGATTATGTGATACTGAAAATTTACTTAGCACAGTCGATATTGTTATTCCAGTGAATAATAAAGGAAGAAAAGCTATTGCTTTAGTTTACTGGTTGTTAGCTAGACAAATTTTAAGAGAAAAAGGAACAATCGGTGAATTTGACGATTTAGATGTTCCTGCAACCGATTTCGAACTTAAATTTTAATCAAATTTTTTCCTAATTACATATTTTCATGTATGTAATTTATTATTTGAAAGTATTTTTCATGTTTGTTAGTTATTATTTGAAAGTATTTTTCATGTTTAGTTAGTTATTATTTGAAAGTATTTTTCATGTTTAGTTAGTAATTATGATAAGAAAACCAACTGTTTCTGGATTATTTTATGATAAAGAACCAGAAAAATTAAAAAAAACTATTGAAAGTTGTTTTACACACGAATTAGGTCCTGGAAATATTCCAACTTTAGCTAAGTCTTCAAAAAACCAAGGAAACAACGGCCCGATTTATGGTGCTATAGCTCCTCATGCAGGATATGCATACTCTGGACCTGTAGCTAGTCATGCTTATTATCACTTAGTTGAAAATGGTTTTCCAGAAACATTTATAATTCTCTGCCCTAATCATACAGGAAATGGAACTGGGGTTTCTCTATTTTATGAAGGTGTTTGGGAAACTCCTTTAGGAAGCATTGAAATTGATGAAGATTTTTCAAAAGAATTAATAAATACTACTGATATTATTGATCCTGATTTTTCAGCACATATAAAAGAACATAGCTCTGAGGTTCATTTACCATTTTTACAATACTTTTCAAATGATTTTAAGATTGTTCCAATAACTATGTGGATGCAGGATATTAAAACTTCTGAGGAAGTTGCTGAAGGAATTATTAAAGTAGCTAAAGATTTAAAAACTTCTATTTCAATCATAGCTAGCACAGATTTAACTCATTATTCTCCATATGAAGTAGCTTCCATGCAAGACAATTTACTTTTAGATAAAATATCTCAAATGGATGAAGAGGAGCTATATGAAAGTATTGAAAACTTTAACATTTCCATGTGTGGATATGGTCCAACAATAGCTACAATCAAGGCAACAAGAAAACTCGGCGCCACTAAATGTAATATATTGAAGTATGCTACAAGTGGAAACATTACAGGAGATTTAAGTTCTGTTGTAGGTTATTGTTCTGGAATTTTCATATAATGGTTTTAGTTCTTTAAAATATGGTTAACACATTAAATAAAAATTTTTATGGTTTTAATGATTTTTTCGTGATATAATGGAATCTATAGCTTCAGCACCAGGAAAAACAATTTTATTTGGAGAACATGCTGTTGTATATGGTGAACCAGCTATTGCAGGGGCTGTAAATAGAAGAGCAACTGTTAAAATAAAAAAATCAACTAATGATTTATCAATTTTAAAATCTGAGGATTTAGGTTTTGAAGTTGAATTAGATACTAAAAAAGGAACATATACTTTAAAAAAAGGAAAACCGGGGATAATTCGATATATTCTTGAGTCATTATCAAAGGGGCATGATCATTCTCCTATTGAAATGGATTTATCATTAGCTATTCCCATTGGATCAGGTTTAGGTTCTTCTGCTGCAGTTACTGTAGCTACTTTAGCTGCATTGTATCAATATCATGGAAAAAAATTTAATAAAAAATTTTTAGCAAAACAAGCCCATGAAGTAGAGTTAAAAGTTCAAGGAATTGCTAGTCCATTAGATACTTCAGTAAGCACTTATGGTGGTTTAGTTTATCTTTCAAGAGATAAAAAAATAGTAAAATTTAAAAATAATTCGAATCTTTCCTTTGTTATAGGATACACTATGAAGCATGGTAACACTGGAAAAATGGTTAAGTCTGTTAAGGCTTTAAAAAATAAATATCCAAAAATCTTCAATCCAATTATAAAAACAATCGGTGAGATTACTGATGAAGCCAAAGTAGCTATTGTAAATAATGATAAAAAACGATTAGCAGAATTAATGAATTGTAATCAAGGATTACTTGATTCACTTGGTGTTAACACTAAAGAATTATCTAGAATGGTTTATATTTCAAGAAAACATGGGGCAATTGGTTCTAAATTAACAGGAGCTGGTGGAGGAGGAAGCATCATTGCATATTGCCCAGGAAGAGAAAATCAAGTTTATAGAATATTAAACAAATATGATAATGCAATTAAAGTTAACTTTTCTAGAGAAGGAGTCATTTATAATACTTTAACAGATGAATCTTGATTTTGAGAGGAA
>WRNS01000276.1 GCA_009776495.1 Methanobrevibacter sp.
CATGTACTGAAGAATCAAAAAGAGTACTTAGCATATATCAGAGCAGAACAAGCGGAATTAGATGAAAAAGCCCAATTAAGATATGCAACCGAAATCGGAGTAGAAAAAGGAGAGAAAAAAGGACTTAAGAAAGGAGAAAAAATTGGACTGGAAAAAGGGAAAATAGAAGAAAAAATAGAAATAGCTATTAAACTTAAAAAATTAGATTATCCTCCAAAAGAAATAGCTAAAATCACTGGAATACCTGAAAAAGAAATTAAAGAATTATAAAACTCTTCATTATAATAAACAGTTAAAGAAATTAAGGAACTATAAAATACTTAAATCATGAAAAATATTTCAACTTAAAGATTCTATTTTTTTGTCGAATTTTTTGAATTTTTCAGCGAGTCCTCTGAAATAAGGTATGTAAACATTGGAAAAGAGGAGTCGTTCTGGATTCATACCATTAGCTGCGATCTCTTTTCTTATTTGATTCATTTTCTTTTCTACTTCATGATACATTAAGTCTCCAGGATACTCTCCAATGAAAACCCCATCAGCACCATTTTTAAGAGCATAAATTATATGTTTTGGCATTACTCTATTTACAGAGTGAACTTTGATTATATGAATTGATTCAGGATAGTCTACTCTGTTCACTCCAATGTTATCCGCAGCTGTATAACCAACTTGGTCTAAGAACACAAGAATTCTCCTCTCTCCTTCTTTTTTATCCTTTAACATTCCAGAAATAGTTGCAAATATTTTTTCATCAATATTCCCATGAATATTAATAGCATTTGGCTTACAAACTGTTAAACACCTTCCACAACCAGAACATGACATTGGATCAATGTAAATTTCATCATCCTTTACAGACATTGACTTATATTTACAAATAGCTATACAATCTTCACAAAGATTACACTTTTCATTATCAATTTCAGCTACAAATGGCTCGATTTCAAGACCATCATTCATTATCTCAGCTACTTTTGAAGCTGCAGCATTAGCTTGCATTATACTATCTGTAATATCTTTTGGTCCCTGAGCTGTTCCACAAACATAAGCTCCTTTAACATCAGTAGCTACTGGTTTAATCTTTGGATGGGTTTCTTTAATGAATAAATCCTCAGTTAATCCAAGGTCCATTATCTCGGCTATTTTTTTTGTACCAGCTGATGGTTCAATAGCTGTTGATAAAATAACCATATCTGACTCAATTTCAGTGAATTTTTTTTGCAAGGTGTCCTCCACTCTTACAATCAATGAATCTCCTTTTTTATCAACTTCTCCTGGTCTTCCTCGTATCAATCGTATACCACTTTCTTGACCATGTTTATAGTATTTTTCATACATTCCAGGAGTTCTCATATCGGTGTAACAGATAATTACATCAGTTTCAGGGTATTTTTGTTTGATTATATTNGCATTTTTTAAAGCAACCATACAACATACTTTTGAACAGTATTTATGGCCATCTGGTTTGTCATCTCTTGANCCAACACATTGTATCATGACTACTCGTCTTGGAACCTTTCCATTCGAGAGCATTTTCAACTTACCTTTGGTTGGTCCATTCACTCCCATAATACGACCAAGTTCATTTTGTGTCATAATATCCTTATATTTTCCATAGCCATATTCTGGTCTAAGCTCAGGATCAAGGTTTTTATGGCCAGTAGCTACTACAACAGAGCCTGCACTCAAAGGAATCATTTCACTTTCTCCTTTAAGAGATATTGCATCCATTGGGCATTGTTTCATGCATTTTCCACACATTTCGCAATTTTCCGCATCGATAACATAAGCATCAGGATAACTTTGAGAAAATGGTTTGTAAATAGCTTTTCTACTTGAGAGCCCATCATTCCATGAATCAGGAACTTCCACATCACATATTTCTGCACATTTACCACATGAAATACATTTATCCTCGTCTACAAATCTAGGTTTCCTTTCAAGTACGATATTGAAATTTCCAGCCCTTTTTTCAACGTTTAATACTTGAGCATTTGTTATAATCTCAATATTCTCATGCCAAATCAATTCATTCATAATAGGGTTAATCAAGCACATTCCACACTCTTCTGCAAGTTTCACAGGTGAGAAAACTTTACCTATTTTCACCATTTTTCCACCAATAGATGGTTCTTTCTCGATTAAATAGGTTTTAATCCCTTGTTTTGCAAGTGAAAGTGAGGCACTAATTCCAGAAATTCCCCCTCCAATAACAGCAGCTGTTTCAGGAGTTTGACAAAGTATAGGATCAACAGCTTGTGATTGTTTCACTTTCTCAATGGATGCATTAATCAATGTCTTGGCTTTTTCAGTAGCTTTATCTTCATCATCATGAATCCATGAACATTGTTCACGAAGATTTGCCATATCCATTAAATAGGGATTCAATGGTTTTATATAATCTTGAAAGGTTTTTTCATGAGTGATTGGTGAACAGGCAGCTATTACTACCCTATCTAAATTTTTATTTATGACACTATCCCTAATTACTTTACGCCCATTTAATGAACATAAATTTTCAAATTCTTCAAGAACATCTGCGTTAATTGAAGATTTTAGTTTTTCAATATTTATAATATCTGAAATGTTTCCTCCACATCTACAAAGAAAAACACCTACTCGTAGATCTGGCTTTGAAGATATTGGGGGGTTTACAATAGTCATTTTAATCATTTAATATTTTTTTAATAATATTTTTTAATAATATTTTTTAATTTAATTTTAAATATTTTTTTAAAATTATTTTTAAAATATTTTTTTTTTTAATTATTTTTTAATTTTAAATATTTTTTTAGAATTTTTTTTAATTATTTTTAAAAATTTTTTTAATTAT
>WRNS01000277.1 GCA_009776495.1 Methanobrevibacter sp.
TTCAATTTTTTTTTTTATTTATTTTATTTATTATTACAATTATTATTATTATTATTATTATAGTTAATTTTTTTAAAATATTTTTAATTATTTCCTTAAACTAGTTAAATCTTTGATTTAATACATTAGAAAAAACAAATTTTTTAAAATAGATTTGAAAAATTTCTTTATTAATGAAGAAAAATATATCATATATGAGAAAAATAAATTAAAAATAAAAAAAATAAATTATAAATAAGAAAAATAAATTATAATCAGGAAAAATATATTACAATTAAAAAAAATAAATCAAAACCAAAAGATTCTTATTTAATCCCATTATTTGTAATGAGAAACTTAGTGCTTTTTCCTTCTGGCATACTTCTATGTCTTTTTAAAGTAGCTATTCTTTGACCAACCAAATCTGATTTTTTAAGTTCTACTATAACCTTACTCCAATACTTTAAAATCGTTCCACCAACAGGTACAACATTTTCTGGTCCTTCACCATCAAAACCAGCGTAAATTTGGTTGGTTATAACAGTAGCTAAGTCGTATTTACGAGATAATCTTGATAAAAGCCCCATTTGTTTTCCAAGTTCTTTATTGAGAGTTGATGAATTTTTATCATTTAGTCTGTAAAGAGCTACTGCAGAATCCAAAACAATCAAATCTATCTCTTCTCTTGCGGATTTAAGCCAGGATTCAATTGTTTTTAAATCATCTCCTTGTTCTTTAAATGAACTTGGTTCAAAAACAACGATATTATTAGCTACTTTATCAAAATCATCGGTAGCTATTTGTTTTATCCTATCAATTGACAATCCACCTTCTGTGTCAATATAAGCTACTTTTTTCCCATCTTTAGCTACTTGAACAGCTAATTTTAAAGTAATGTTTGTTTTACCCGAACCAGGAGGTCCGTAAAATTGAGTTATATTCCGTTTTTCTATTCCTCCTCCTAAAATACTATCAAGAGAAGATTCCGTTGGAATTTTAGAAAAATTTTCAAAATTTGTTAATACTTTCATGGTTTCCTCAAAATTTTGATGATTAAATAATAATTAAATAATAATTTAAAAGTATTCAATATTAGTAATTATTAGTTTATGAATAAAATTTTTTTTATTATTTCAATACTTTATGAATTAAATATAATAAATATTTTTAAATTTTTTAGAATAATTTTTTAAAAATAAATAAATTTTTTAAATATATGTAAATTTTTAAATTATGAGAAACGCTATTGAATAGATCCAAGCCCTGCTCTTAAAATGTTCACATCTCTTTTTGTTAAATCAGCTACTGTTGAAGCACTTTTAGAAGATAATGGCCCTATATCAATAGCTAAGTCCACTTCACCATTTAGTTGTTTAGCTATTTTTTTAGGAGATTCAAGAGTGTCTTTTGAAGATAAATTTGCACTGGTAGAAGTTATTGGGAAAATTTGAGATAATTCCATAGCTATTTTACAATTTGGAATTCTAACACCGATTTTTTTATTTGTTGAAATATAATTATCTGGAATTACTGATGTTTTATAAAGAACAAATGTAAATGGTCCTGGAAGTTTTTCTATAACTAAGTCCCTATGTTCTCTTCTAATTTCAGCTATTAGTAAGAGATCATTTAAGGATGAAACAGATACAGAAAGAGGTTTATTAAAATCTCTATTCTTGATTTTATATATTCTTTTAACAGCTTTCTGATTAAAAACATTAGCTCCCAATCCATAAACTGTGTCGGTAGGATATAAAATCACACCACCTGAAATTAAAACATCAATAGCTTGATGTATTGATTCTTCATCAGGGTCTTCAGGATTCATCTTAATTATTTTCATCTAATCACAATTTCAACGAGAATTTCAGAAATAAAATAAAATATTCATGAGAATAATTCATTAATTCATAGTAAAGTTTTCTAATAATAGCTATAGATTAACCACAATATAAATGTTTAAATAGTGATTGAAAAAAAATCAAAAAATTCGGGTAAAAAATTGATTTTTTTTTTAAGAAAAATTTAAAAACAATGAATGTTATTTAAGAAAAAAATATGAAAAAAATTTTAAAAAATAATTAAATGAAAAATTTCTTCATTAAAATTTTAAAAATTTTAAAAAATAAAAATTTATTCTATTTTTTCAGTTACAATATAAAATTAAAGCTAAATTATTATATAATAGTGAGAGTATATAATTAAAATTATGTTTGAAAGAATTAGACCAATCCTTGAAAAATTCTTGAGTCCAATAGCTAAAAAAATTGATATAGACCCAAACTTAGTAACTATTTCTTCTTTAATAATAGCAGCTCTTGCTGCAGTATCCTTTACATTGAATGAATTAATTCTTGGAGGAGTACTAATATTTTTAAGTGGTTTATTAGATGTCCTTGATGGTGCAGTAGCTAGATCTCAAAATAAAACGACTAAATTTGGTGCTTTTCTTGATTCAACCACAGATAGGTTTTCTGATACATTAATTATTATAGGACTCATTGCTGGAGGATATACAACTTGGATAATTGGAGTATTAGCTATTCATTCATCTTTAACTGTTAGCTATGTTAGAGCAAGTGCTGAATCTAAGGGAATTCCCTGTACTGTAGGAATAGGTGAACGAGCAAGCCGGCTGCTAATCTTAATAGTTGGAGCATTTGTAGCTGCATATCTTGGTAGAATGTATATGGGTATAGCTATTTTAATATTGGTTATTATAGCTTATATTACAGTAATTCAAAGAATCATTCATGTTTGGAACTGGACCAATCGCACCAAAACTTATGAGGATTAAATTTTAAATCCGTTTTAAAAAAATCAACTAAAAAAAAAAAAAAAAAAAAAAA
>WRNS01000278.1 GCA_009776495.1 Methanobrevibacter sp.
ATAATTTAAAAATAATATAAATAAATAATTAAAAAAAATAATATAAAAATTATTTAAATAAATAATTTAAATGAAAATATTAAAAAAATTCTAAAAGAAATATAATTTTAATAATTTTTTCCAAAGAAAGAGGGGTTTAAATCCATTTTCTCCAATTTTGTTTTTAAATCAGGGTTATTCTTTAATAGAGTAGCTATTTTTAAATCTATAGCTGTTTTATCCTGATCAATAGCATGGTTTTTTATCAAATCGTCTTTTGCATTAGACATCTTAACACTTAATTCATGAGAATCTAACTTTTTATTTGCAAATTTTTCATATTCACTCATCATATTTAGATAAGAATCAAGAACTTTTTTATCAATGTTAGCCTTTTGAATAAGCAAATCTATATACTGCTTCTCAATATCATTAGTTGTGTATTTTTTACACTCATTTAAGTATTTTAATGAATTTTCATTGGCATCGCTTGCTGTAGCTAATGAAGATTTGATTTCGGATAAGTTTTCTTTTAACTTAGTTGGAGATTGTATATTCCGATTGATTTTTGATATCACTCCATTATTCAAATTTTCATAGCATATTTTTTCAAAATTACTTGCATTTTTTAAATTAGCTGCGAATAATTCTTGATTATCCATACTAATTGCTGAATTTCCATTATCGTCTAGTGGAAATAAATTTATGTCCCAATTGTATAAAATAATATCTGTAGCACCAATAGCTATTACACATATTATTAAAATTATTTTTAAATTCTTCATTGCCAAAATCCTTCTTTATTAAATGATTCATAAAAATATTATTTTTTAGTTTTGTCTATCCACCACAAAATCCGCAATCAAAGAAAGTGCTTGTTTAGCTTCAGAGTCAGGTAATATTTCAAGTAGTTGTTTAGCACTCTCTACATTTCCCATGGCAACATCATGAGTATATTGAATAGATCCATATTTTTCAAAAATATTTATTGCCTCAGATACATGCTCAGGACTAGTTTCAGTCATCTTTAAAATTTCTATTAACTTTTTTCTATCCTCATCATTTGCTTCAGCTAATGATTTAACAACCATTAAAGTCATTTTTCCTTCAGCTATATCACTACCAACAGGTTTTCCTATGGAATCCTCATCACTTACAACATCTAAGTAATCATCTTGGATTTGGAAAGCCAAACCTATAAATTTTCCATAATCATACATTGCAGAGCAAATTTTTTCATCAGCCCCACCCATAATAGCTCCTGAGAGAGTAGCTGCAGCTATTAATGCAGAAGTCTTTTTAAATATCATGTCAATATATTCATCTTCATTAACATCAAAATTCCCTTCAAAACTCATGTCAAATGCTTGACCTTCACAAATTTTAACACAAGCATCTGCAACAGTAGCTAATGTTTGATTGATGCGTTCAAAAGATTCATTTCCTAGGGAAGTTCCTTCAACTTTAGAATTTATCACAAGTTCAAAGGCTTTTGAAAATAATGTGTCACCTGCTAAGATAGCTACTGACTCACCCCATATTTTATGAACAGAATCTAATCCACGACGCATCTCATCTTGATCCATTATATCATCATGAATAAGTGAAAATGTATGGATAAGTTCAATAGCTGCAGCTGATNNAATAGCATCTTTTNTATCTCCACCAACAGCTTCACTGACTAAAACAGTTAGAGCTGGCCGTAACATTTTTCCACCAGCTTTTGTTAAATGAATTGAAGCTTCTTTAAGATTAGTAGGTTCAATTGTAGAAAGAACCTCTTCAATTTCTTTATTAATTTCTGAAGAATATCGCTCTAATATTTCCGTAACATCCTTATTTGAATTGCTCATGAAATCCCTCTATACTAGTTCCTAAAATTATATTTTAAAATATTATCATAAAAATTTGTACCAATAATCATCTAACTAACTTGTAAACAATAAACATCTAACTAACTCTTAAACAATAAACATCTAACTAACTTGTAAACAATAACCATCTAACTAACTCTTAAACAATAAACATCTAACTAACTTGTAAACAATAACCATCTAACTTACTTCAAACAATAAACATCTAAATAAATTCAATAAAAAAAATTACTAATTACTGCTTTGATATACCACCATTAAACACTTGGGCTTGGCCATTTCTCAAAATATGAATATTATTACCTATCCTATAACCTTCTTCTTCAGCTAATTCACCATAAGCAGATAACATCTCTAAATTTCCATGAGAAGGAATAATATGCATTGGTTTTAACATTCTAAGGAAATCTCTGTGATCTTCTCTTCCTGCATGCCCCGATACATGAGCGTTTGAATAAATTCTTGCACCGCTTGAAATCAGCCTACTTTCCATTATATGTCTATTAGCTGCATTAGTTGGATTTGGAATAATTGGAGCAGAAATTATTACATTATCTCCCTTTTTAACCTGAAAAGGGGTTCTACCACTAGCTATTCTTGGAAGTAATGCATCAGGTTCTCCTTGATGTCCTGTAGTTACAAGTAGGTAATCTTCTCTTTTATCTTCAGCTATTGCAAGAGATTTATTAACGGATTTAGGACTTCCATACACACTAGCATTGTCAGGCAAATCTAATATTCCAAGGTTCTCAGCTATTCCACAGTACCTCTCCATAGACCTTCCTAAAAAGAGAATTTGTCTATCACTAGTTTTAGCTATGTCAGCTATTGTTTGAATTCTTTCAATATGGGAAGAAAAAGTAGTTATTAGCATTCCAGCATTATCTACTAATGGATCCTTCATAATATCTTCTAATATTATCCTAGCTACTCTTTCAGAATATGTTTTTACTTCATGGAACTCATTAGCTC
>WRNS01000279.1 GCA_009776495.1 Methanobrevibacter sp.
AAATATTTAAATTTATTAAAAAAATAAAAAAAATTATTAAAATTACACATCTAAATATTTAAATTTATTAAAAAATATTAAAAAATAAAAAATTAAAAAAAAATTAAATAATATCAAAAATGTGATTTGATGGATGTAGCTAAGCAGTTCAACAAAATAGCTAAAGATTATGACAATCAACGGAAAAAGCTAATTCCTGTATTTGATGATTTTTATGGAATAGCTATTGAAAACATGGAAATAAATGTAAAACAACCTAAAGTTTTAGAAATAGGTGCTGGAACAGGTTTATTTTCTCAGATGTTTTTAAATAAGTTCCCAGATGCGAAAATGGATTTAGTTGATTTAGCTGAAGATATGTTGAATATAGCTAAAGAAAGGCTTAAAAATAAGTTTAATATTAATTTTTTTATTAAAAATATCCTTGATTTTTCACCTAATGAAAAATATGATCTTGTGATCTCATCATTAGCTATTCATCACTTGAAAACTGATGAACAAGAGATATTGTATAATAAAATATTTAGTTGGTTAAAAAAGGACGGAATCTTTGTTAATGCTGAGATGATAGCTGGTGAAAATGAATTTTCAAACAATAAGTATGAAAAATGGATAATAGAAAAAGCTAAAGATAGTGGTCTTGATGATAAAGCTAAACTTAAAGCTATTGAGCGCTTAAAATTAGATAAAAAAGTTCCAATAAGCACTCATCTAAAATGGTTGAAAAAGGCAGGATTTTCTAATGTTGACCATTTATACAAAGCATATTGCTTTGGAGTGTTGTGGGCCAAAAAGTAATAAAAAATTCAGTTTTTTCTATAGCTAATAGAGAAGAAAAAAATTAGCTAATGTGATTGAAGATATTTAACAAAATATAAAATGTAAATAATCTAGAAAAGGAAATACGATAGATATTAGAGAAATGATAAAAAATTAGAGCAGATATATAAAAACTTAGATTAGTATATTAATAACAAAAAATAAATATAAGAAAAAAATTAACAGGTGAAAAAATTGAGATTCAGCCAAAAAATAATAATAGTTTTTTTACTGCTAAGTATTTTTGCAGTAGGAACACAAAATTTTATTGAACCAGTGGAAGCAGCTAAATGGACAAAATACAATTCTGGAAAGTTTACTAACGAGTGTCCTGAAGCTGGCTATAAAAAAGTCATGACTTATCACTCATATACCAACGGAAGCAATAACCTATATGCTAATATATATTCTTACTCGAAAAAAAATAATAAGAAAAAATTAGATATGAAATTAACCTTTTCTAAGAAAAATGGAATAATTAAAGCAAATTGCATTGATTATAGTTGGAATATGGAGAGTCCTGAAGAATTTAATACAACTATGAGTGTTAAAGCTATGTATAAAAGTGTATTGAATGGACGAATTAAAGATTCAGCTATTACTCCCAAGAAAAAATCTTATAATGTACAAAGTTTTAAAGTGAAGAAAAACACCTATAAAGTCTATAGTATTAAAAATGGAGACGGTTCTTTTTCTGGAATAATTTACAAAAATAATGAAGAGTATAATACTATTATGGTCTACAAGTATAATAATAAAGTAACCTTTGACAAATTTAATAGCAAAAGAGTGATAACCTCAAGAAAAGATTTCAGTGTAACAAAAACTACTAAATCCGTTTACCAAAGTGAATTGAAAAAAATAATTAAAAAACTCAAAAAATAATTAGCAAACTCAAAAGATGATTAGTAAACTCTAATCATCCTAACTTTTCTTATTTTTTTAAAAAACATTCACTATTTTTTATTTATATTCTATTTTTTTATTTACTATTTTTTATTTTATTTTTTTATTTGCTATTGATAAAATACTTGGTTTTTACCCATTTTAATAGAATAGTGGAAAGAGTTTAAAAAAAAAAAAAACATCTTGGAAGATGTGAAAATAATCAATAAGTAATCACAACTTTCTTAGGAATTAATCTATGTCTATTCCATGATTTTTTCTTTAATTCTTGAGACATCCGATTTTTTCCAGTGTAATCATGACCATAAACAGCATTTTTAGAATTAAAAGCTAATTTTTTCTTAAATTTACCAGTTTTATCATCATACATATAGAAAACAGCTTTTTTGACTTTTTTCTTAGAAGTTATAAAGAAACAAAAATTTTCAAAATATCCTTTTGGATATTGTTTCAAAGCAATATTTTTATTTTTATTTTTATAAATACAGATTGTTTCAACATTGAACCCAGTGCTACTATTTTTTGCCGCTTTGGTATCCATCTGATACAAATACCCGAGTTTAGGTTCCCAAATATCGTGACTATCTTTATTTTTCAAAGTAATAGTTTTTTTAGCTGCATTAACAGTTCCTACAGCCATGGTAAGAACCATTAAAAGCATTAATATTAACACTATTTTTTTTACATTCATAATAATTACCAACTTATTATTTTGTTTATTTAAATCGATAGTTAGAAAGGATAAAAGCTTTCCTCATAGTTTTTACTTAGAGTAAATATTTGAATTTTATAAAGTATAAATTTATATGTTGGAAAAAATGGTATTGAAAGGGTGATATGTGTAACGGGACTAAAGCTAAAATTTAACCTTATTTTCCTTTTGAACTCTTTTTTTCCAAATATTTGACTCATTAACTTTAGCTATGTTCTCTTTTATTTATTCTCATGAAAAATATAACATGGTTTTTTAAAAAATATAATTTTATTTAAAAAAATAATTATTAAAAATAAAAATATAATTTTACTTGAAAAAATAATTTCTTAATTTTAAAAAATATAATTTTATTTAAAAAAATAATTATTAAAA
>WRNS01000280.1 GCA_009776495.1 Methanobrevibacter sp.
TTTTATAAGTGTTCCCTTTTAAGTTATGATGAAACCTACAATAACCTTCTTTCATAGGTTAAAATTTTATCCATAGCTATATCCACGTCAAAAACATCTTCTAAATCATAATAACGACCATTTGATAAAAAAGCTAGTTCCATATTAATATTACGCCCATGTTTATATTTTTTTTCAAAATCAATTATGATGGAATAGATCTCATTTTCCCCCAATTCCTCTCCAATAGCTAAAACATCATTGATAGGGCTCCCGTTAGTATTTTTAATAAATGAATTCTTTAAACCAACATTAGGCATTCCGTCTGAAAGTACTATTAGCATTGGAATAAATTCTCCATTTTTTTTCTCATTTTTAAGAATTTCTAATGCTTTTTCAAGCCCTGCAGCCATGGGAGTGGTCCCACCAACAGTAATTTTCTCAAGTTTATCTAAAAAAGAGCTAGGTCTTTTAGTGTTTGGAATGATAATTTCTGATTCCTGCCCCTTAAAACCAACAACAGCTAATTTATCTTTATTTTTATTAATATTCATGATTAATTTGTTTAAGATTCCACGAATTCTATTTATCTTCCTTTCTGAAATCATGGATCCACTCATGTCAATTACAAGAGTTATACTAGCCTTAGCTTTATGTTTTCTAATTTTTTCTCTTAAATCATTAGTTTGAATATTTACCTTTAAATTGTTACCATGAGATTCCTTATTTTGTTTATTGTTTGAATGAAGAGCTGCTGCACGTAGAGTTGCATCAATAGCTATATCTTTTGAAGTAGAATGTGGAAATTTACTTTTTACATATTTTCCTTTCTCACTTTTTGATTCAACCCTAGATCCATAGATTTTTTCTTTTTCTCTACCTTCCATAACAAGCATTTTTTTTATATCCTTCTCAAGGAGATCTATGTCAAATTCCTCTAATTTTTTTTCATGAATATTTTTTAAGTGATTAATCTCAAAATCAGACTCTTGCATGTCAGATTCACTCTGATTAGGTAATATCTGATTTTCATCCACATTTCCGTCATTTCCATCAAAATCAGTGGAATTAGGTGGTTCTTCTTCTTGTGTATTTTCACCATTTTCATTATTTTCATCAAAATTTTCATCAGAGTGTTCATCCTGTGAATTAGCTATTTCATCATTTGGTTCACTCTCATCGGAATCATTCTCTAAATCAGAATTTTGATCTTCCTGAACAGGGTCATTTTGATTTTCATTTTCTAATTGATCTTCATGTATTTCTTCTTGTTGATCTTCTTCTTGTTCATCTTCGTCCTCTTCATCAGACATTTCATTTCTAGCTTGCTGCACTTGACGCTGCACTTGCTCTTTATTATTACATTGTGTAATTTCACCTAAAACCAGCAATATAGCTTCTTCTAAATCATCATAATTTACATTTAAATGATTGTTGAATGCAGCTATTGTCTTTGCAGTTTTTAAAATTGATATATCACTTCTATGGCCTTCACAGCCTATATTCAATGTTATTCTAGCTATTAATTCGATAATTTCTTCATCAATTTTTACATTATCCAGAACTTTTCTAGCTTCAACAATTCTATTTTCCAGTACCTCTTGCTCCTCTTTAAATTGTTTATTAAATAAATCTGGATTATTTTCAAATTCTTCTATTCTTTTCATGATGAGAATTCTATCTTCAATGTTTAAAATTCCTTCTACATCAATTTTCAATCCTATTCTATCGGATAGTTGTCCTCGTAGCTCCCCTTCTTCTGGATTCATTGTTCCAACGAGTATGAATTTGGAAGGATGATAAATAGAAATTCCTTCCCTTTCAACAATGTTAACACCATATGCTGCAGCATCCAACAAAACATCCACAAGATTATCATCGAGAAGATTAATTTCATCAATGTATAGTATATTACGATTGGCTTGAGCTAAAATACCCGGTTCTAAAGCCTTAATACCATCATGCAAAGCTTTCTCGATATCGAGAGAACCTACAAGTCGATCTTCTGTTGCGCCTAAAGGTAGTTCAACTACTTTCATCGGCTTATTTACAAGTTTCACCTTATCAATAGCTGATTTATGGTTAAATTCATAAAGTTCAAACTCTTTATAGCTAGATTCATCACTATTGAAGATACAATTTTCAACTACTTCAATTTCAGGCAATAAATCAGCTAATGCCCTTACAGCTGTAGTTTTCCCTGTGCCTCGATCGCCTTTGATTAAAACACCACCAATAGAAGGATTGATTGCATTTAAAATTAAAGCTTTCTTTATCTTTTCCTGACCTACAATAGCTGTAAAAGGAAAAACATTTTTCTTCATAATTTTACCAAGGAATCAATTTAACAAATTTAATCAAAATTATTTAATCAAAATTATATGTAAAAGAAATATTCTTTAAATTATGAAATTAATAAATATTATTTAAACAAGGAAATAATTTTTTATAATTATATTATCTCTTGCAAACTTATTTATAATTATATAAAATCAGAAAAAATAAATATTAATAACTAAATAATATATAACCTATAAGAAAAAATCTATGAATAAATAAGAAAATTATTTTCATTAAAAAATTAAAGGTGATTCTATGTGTACTGTTGGAGGCCCAATGGCAGATGTAAAAGTGAAAAAACTGAAAACTAAACGTTATAAATGTTTAGATTGTGGAAATGAATTTAAAGGATTAGGTAAACGAGTGATTTGCCCTTCATGTCAAAGTGACAATGTAGAAGAATTAAGTTAATTTTCAAATTAAAAATTTCCTTAAAATTAGTTATAACTATAAAAGATTTAATTTAAATTCACAATAAACATAGCTATAA
>WRNS01000281.1 GCA_009776495.1 Methanobrevibacter sp.
CAGCAATGTCTTTATTAATGATAAACTTTATTGAATTAAATAATTTACCTGTTCTATTACTAAAAGCTGACATAGCATTGCTTTTAGCCTTATTAGCCATTTCTTCACCAACAGCAGATAATAATTCAGAATAAATATTTCCTAAATCAGAAGTGAATATTCTTAATTTATTTTCAAAATCTTTACTATTAAGTTCTGCTGATAACATATTATATTCTCATTAAACGATAAGATGATATTTGTAGCAAATATTTATCAAAGTTTGTATAATTTATATATTGTCTACTTCCTGATTCACCAAAACTTTTAGATGAAATTGCGATATTTCCATTACTTTCAGCTTCTAAAATACTAGCAATTCTTAAGCAAGTCATTTTAACTATTTCGGGAATATCTATAGTGTCTTCTATTAAACAAGTCTTTGGATTAAATATTTTTTCTTCTACATTGTAACTCAAATAATTATTAATTATATCCTGCGATGATAGAATATATTTTTCTAACAAAGATGTATCATCAACATGAGTACCAGTATAATCTATAAATTCTTTAATACTTATTATCATAATATTTAGTTATTTAAAGACAAAAATGACGAGAGAACATATAAGATGGAAAAAGGAGGCAAATTTGCCTAAAATGTTGTTCTCTCGTCGAAATATTATTTTGTTACCAACCCATAAAAATTCTTTTCTACTATTCTTGTTCCATTAGCAAAAACAATAGATTGAAAATAAGTATTTGTATCACCAACTTTCTTAATTGGTTCAATAGTTATTTCACTTGCTAAACCAAATCCATAATCTGACATTCTACAAGCAATAGCAACTGTTGAGCCTGTTGTCAACACTGATGGAGCATAACCTGTTAGAATTATTCTTACACCTTCAATAGTCTTATTCCTGATTAATTCCTCTTTGTAAATTTCTGCTACACCTACAGTTGAGTCAGCAAGAATGCCTGAATATATTGTTGGGCTCATCACAATTACAGCTTCATCAGTATAATCTTTCATTGTCAATGCGAGTTTAACTAAATCAGCCATTTTTGGATTGCCGGCAGCTGCACACTCAATTTCATTAGTTACATTGTTAAACAATCCATTGAAATTAAGCCCTGTTCCATCACCATTAATAACTTGTTTTGCAAAACCATCAGCAAAAGCATCAGCAAATATAACAGGTAATTCTGTTTCTAAATTTACTGTTCCTAATGTTAATGCCTCAGCACTCACAGGAAGTATTGATACAAAAGCATGTGGAGTAATTGACTTATTGCTTATAAGTGCTTGAGTATCAGCAGCAATTGTAGTTGCACCCTCTGCTGCTGTTGCTGGAGTTGCTAATGTTGGGCTTAATACAGGGATATTTGTTGAAGCATTTGCTCCATAAAAATATTTAACTAAGCTTAACACTTCTTTCTTTTGTGAAAGTTCCTTTGCTAATTCTTTTATTTGGTTTATTGCTCCAGTTCCATTAAGAGTAATAGCACGTTTTTCAATCATTGCCTTCCTAATATCTTCCATTGTATTTCTATTTTCTGATTCAACAGGTGCATTGGCTTGAGCTATTTTTTGAGAAATTTCCCTTTTTTGAAGTTTTAAATTATCAAGTTCTATTTTAGCTTCATCAGCCTTAATTTCCCCTGATTTAACTTTTTCAGATAAACTTCTTAACTGAATATCAATTTTCATTAATTCTTCTTTATTCATTTTATTATCCTTTTATTTTTTAAAGGAAGTGCTTTTAGTTATTTGAGTGAAATAATCGGCTCAATTTAAGCGGCTTCATTATTATTAATTAGTTTATTTTAAATTTATATTTAACTATTTAATTCACATTCTATCTCTAAAGAGAGTTTACTTTTATCATCTTCACTTATAATTTCATTTTTGTTTTCTTCTTTTAGTTGTTCTGTTTCTACAGGCTTTTCTTCTTTTACCATACTACTTAATTTATCTATAACGTCTTTGACAATAATTTTATCATCATCTAGAATCTCTTCTTTTTCTAATACTTCATTTAATTTTTCTATATCTATATTCCTTTTTGATAGTCCTCTCATATACGTTAATGAAGTAGTCTCTGGATAAGCTGGGAATGGAACACAAAAGCTAGTTTCGATTAATTTAACTTCTTTTAATGTTCTAGTTTTTCCATTCTCGCTATCTTCCCAGACTATTGGGACGAACCCAAAAGAAAGTGTGTTCACATCTCCACGATTTATTATTTCAAAACAGTCATTGCCAAAAGAAGTATTTGGAAGCTCACACTGACATAACAATCCAGTTTCACTATTTTCCAGTTTTAATGTTCCAGATTTTGTACTTCCTAACACTTGATTGTCATTATGATTAAATAAAGCTCTAATTTCAGAGCCATCTGCTAATGATTTATTGAATGCAGTTGGAGCAATTATTTCGGTAACTCCAAACATTTGTACTGAACGGCTATTATATGGAATCATACCAATAACAAACTTCTTTCCTTCGTTTGATTCTGCCCTTAATTCAATATTTTTTAACGTAAAATTTCTTTTCTCTTTTTTCATAATATTTAGTTCCTTTTTATTTCTAATCCCATAAAGTCAAATAGACACTTAATTGCGCTGCTAACTTTCTTAATGTAGTAATTGCTATTTCAGAAAATCCTTCTGAATCTGATATATCATAAGACAATAAACCTATCATTTTTTTAGAACGTCTATCCGTAATTGCAATATAAAGAGATTTATTAGCAAATCTTTTATTAATTAATGAATATGTGGCGGGTGTTATTTTATCATCTTGATTTT
>WRNS01000282.1 GCA_009776495.1 Methanobrevibacter sp.
ATTATTATAAAAAATATTGATATTAATTAAAAATTTTTTTGTATTTTATAAAAAAATTTCTTATACTTATAATTAATATATTAATTTTAATTCAAATCAAATCATTAATTTTCAAAATCATCCTGTTTAATAAGTTTTTTTATATTAAAATTCATCTAAATAAGCTGTTTTTATAGCTTGAATTTTTCCACATTGTTCTTCACTTAAATTACAGATATTTTCGCTGAATTCAGGTCTTGGATTGTTAACAAATTCTCCAACAATTAGTTTTCCAACAAGTTCTTCTGGATCCATTTTGTCTGCTTTTCTTTTAGTAATACTATTTTCCCTAAATGTTTTTATCATTTCCACAGGAGATCTTAATTTATTTCTACGGCCAAAGTATGTAGGACATTGAGATAAAACTTCAACAAAGGAGAAACCATTATTATTAAGAGCTTTTTTCATGGAATTAGCTAATTGAATTCCATGAGCTGCTGTCCACCGTGATACGTATGTCCCTCCAGCTGCAGCCACAAGTTCAGCTAGATTAAATGGTTTATCTAATGAACCGTAAGGAGCAGTCGATCCAAAACTACCTTTTGGAGAGGTTGGACTGATTTGACCTCCAGTCATTCCATATATATTATTGTTAACACAAATTACTGTAAGATTTATATTTCTTCTTGCAGCATGAATCAAATGATTTCCACCAATAGCTGCTGCATCACCATCACCTGTAAAAACTACAACATCTAAATTAGGATTTCCCATTTTCAATCCAGTTGCAAAACTAATAGCTCTTCCATGAGCAGTGTGAAGAGAATCACATTTCACATATCCGGGAATTCTTGATGAACATCCAATTCCAGAAACCATAGCTATATTATCAAAATCAATTTCAGATGTCTCCATTCCCTTAAAAAAAGTATTCAAGGTAGTCCCATTACCACATCCAGCACAAAATATATGTGGAAGTCTATCTTTTCTTAAATATTTCATAAAAGGGTTTTCATCTTTTTGAGTAGTTAATTTTTCATCACTCATTTTTACAACTCCCTAATTTTTGATAATATCTCTTCTACTTTGTGAAGTTCTCCACCGATTTTACCTATAAGATGAACATTAGCACTACCAGCAGCAACTCTTTCTACTTCATGAACCATTTGTCCTAGGTTCAACTCTACTACCACTAAATTTTTAGCTATTTCAGCAGCTTTCAAGACTTGAGACTCTGGAAATGGCCAGGGAGTGTTAATTTTTAAAGATCCAACTTTTATACCCTCAGACCTTCCTTTTTCAACTGCTGCAGATACTGATCTATAAGGTGCACCATAAGATATTAATATTATATCTGCATCATCACAAAATTCCTCTTCCACCGAAACAATATCTTCCCTATTTTTTAGGATTTTATTGCATAATCTTTTAACAAGTTGCTGATGAGCTTCTGGAGAAGATGCATCAGGATAACCTCGCTCGTCATGAGTTAAACCAGTAACATGTATATTATATCCTTCACCAAACGGAACCATAGGACTTGTACCATTTTCATCCGCTTTAAATGGTAAAAAATCAGCAGGTTTTTCTTTAGGCATTTCTCTTTTTATAATTTCTACTTTATCTGGAACAGTAATCTTTTCCCTCATATGTCCAATGATTTCATCAGCTAAAACAATCACAGGAATTCTGTATTTTTCAGCTAAGTTAAAAGCTTTTACTGTAAAATCAAAACATTCTTGAACTGATGAAGGGGATAAAGCTATTGGTTCATAGTCTCCATGAGATCCCCATCTTGTTTGCATCATATCTCCCTGAGCAGCCATTGTTGGTTGACCAGTAGAAGGAGATCCTCTTTGAACATTGATAATAACAAGTGGTGTTTCAGTTATTTGCCCATAACCAATATTTTCTTGCATTAAAGAAAATCCAGGACCTGATGTTGATGTCATAACTTTTAAACCACTCCATGAAGCTCCTATAACCGCACCTAAAGCAGATATCTCATCTTCCATCTGAATAAATGATCCTCCATACTTTGGAAGAAGAACAGCTAAATCTTCAGCTACTTCTGTTGATGGAGTAATTGGATAACCTGCAAAAAATCTGCATCCTGCTTTTATGGCTCCTTGTGCACATGCTTCATTTCCTTGAATAAACATTTTTTCACTCATAATACTCACCACCATTAGCTAATCCAATAATATTCTTCCAAATCAATTTCACTATTATTTTGACCAAAAAATTGAGAAAAGAACAAAATCTCTTTAATCATCTTCTTCCACCACAGTAACAGCTTGATCAGGACATAATAATTCGCATAAATGACATTTCCTACATTTTTCTCCATTTTCCATATAAGGTAAACAAACTCCTTTTTTATTAAGTTCAGTTGATTTTGCATAAACCTGCCTAGGACATGATTCTATGCAAATATCACATCCTTTACATAAATCAGGATTAACTTTTATCATATAATCTTTCCTCATTTTTTTAATCTATTAAGTTATTAAATTAAATCAAGTTATAAATTAATAAAAAAATTAATAATAATAATTTAATTTATAACTTAAAATAAATTCAATTGATGTTTTAAGCTAATTTTAATATTAACTACCTTTCAACGAATAAAATTTAAATATTTATTAAAGATTATAACATTAAAATCCAGTTTTTTAATAATATAAATTATGTCATTATTAATTTAAATAACTATTCGTGAATATTCATGATAAATTAAAATATTGAAATAAAAAATAGGAAAAACATTGTCAAAATTTATCATAAGAACATACCCATAATTAATT
>WRNS01000283.1 GCA_009776495.1 Methanobrevibacter sp.
CAAAGTTTAAACTATTTATTTTTTAATAACTTTATCAAATTTATTATATACCTAATTTTTAAACCATATTTTAAGTTACATCAAATTGGATAGGAATATGTTCATATTATGGATTTTAGTCAAGACATAATAATATGATTATTATTTAACTCAATAATTTCTATATTCCTTTAAAAAAAATAGTTATTTGTCCCTAATTATTATTTAGAAGATAAAAAAATAGGATTTAATTTTATTCAAGCATTCAAAGAATATTTTGAAAAGACTGAGCATGAAAAGAGATAATAAAAATAAATAGTTAGCAATGATAGGTGAAATTAAAGGGGTTTATTGATAAATTTTTTACATTCTTCTATGAATATCTCTGCATCTTTTAAGTCTGTTTTTGCTTTTATTTTCTCAGCAAAATCAAAATCAAACTCATAATCTACCTTGTTTCTATCTTCTTCTAATCCAGATAGTTTTTTAGCTATTTTTTCATCAAATTTGCCTTTAACAACATATTCTAAACCGAACTGATGAATAAGACCCGTGTGTTTTAGTTGGAACTCTTTTTTTAAGCAATAAAGCTTTTGCAGCATAAAATACTGCATAATATGAACGATTAATAGAAATATTATATCGTTCATGATGGAAACTAAATTTTGCATCATCTAACGTTTCAATTGCTTTTTTAAATATTATATCTGCTTCATCCAATTACAACGCCCTCATTATCCACATTGCTATAAAAAGAAAAATTTTTGTATTTTTCATAATGCTTTATTGGGATTATTTTAGCAGAGAGATACTCACCAGTTTCAATAAGAGTCCTAAATGTTTTACCGTAGATATCCTCTCTAATTTCAAATTCATCCTCATACTTTTTAATAAAAATAAGTATATCAATATCAGATTCTTCTGTATCATCACCACGAGCCACAGAACCAAATAAAACAATCCTCACAATTTCAGGATGAATCTTTAAAGACTCTGCAAAATCAATAGCTAATTGTTTCCTATCAACCCTACAATAACCGTCTTTTTTTTAAAAAATTACTATTTTTTTTTATTTTATTTTCATTGATTTCATTGTTCAACATATTCAAAGATTTAGAATAAGTTCAATTAAGTCAATATTCATCGAATTTAAAGTTGTTTCTTTAAATTATCTAAATCATGACATATTTGTCAATAGCTATTGAATTGATTCATAAGCACTCATAGCTCTTATAACCTTAGCATCATCCATTCTTTTTCCTTCAAACTGTAAGCCAACTGGAATTCCATTTGAATCTCCTGCTTTTATACTTCCAGCAGGTGCTCCTACTAAATTAGCTATTACAGTAAAAGCATCATAATCATACATTTCCATAGCTTCTAAGTTTTCCCCAATTTTATATGGAAGTTTTGGAAGGGTTGGGCCGACAATTAGGTCAACATCTTTAAATAGCTTTTCCACCTCATTTACAATGAGAGTTCTTCCTTGTAATGCTTTTTTATAATATTTATCTCTATTATTGGTTTCTGAAATATATGCTCCTATTTCAATTCTTCTTAAAACTTCTTCGCCACAAACGTCCTCTATTTTGTGACCATATTCTATTCCATCAAATTTCCTTGTTCCTGAGAAGAATTCAACATAGCTAATAATGTTATGACTAGCTAAGCATAAATCAATATAATCAAAGCTTAATTCAACTATATCGGCACCTAAGTCTTTTAATTTATCTAAAGATTTATCTACCACATTGTTTACCTTATCATCTGATCTTTCATGGAATTGTTTAATAGTAGCTATTTTCATGTTTTTAATCGAATCTTGGAGTTTTTCCTCATCTTCAGTAGCTATTTCAGTAAAATTAGGAAATTCCTCTTTTAAACTTGTATAATCAGTTTTATCATATCCAACTATAGTGTCTAATGCCATAGCTATTCCGCACATATCATTAGCTAATGGCCCTATTTGATCAAAACTTGGTGAAAAATCCAACAGTCCTTGTCTTGAAATTGCCCCATAACTTGGTTTAAATCCAATAACTCCACAGTGACTTGCAGGATTTCTTATAGATCCTCCTGTATCTGTGCCTAAGCTAATATCACACATATTGGCTCCAATAGCTGCTGCACTTCCTCCACTTGATCCACCTGGAATTAGACCAGAAGCTGCAGGGTTATTACAAACTCCATAAAATGAGCTTTCAGTGGAACAACCTGCTCCAAATTCATCCATGTTGGTCATTCCAATAATTATTCCGTCTTCTTCTTTTATTCTTTTGATAGCTCTAGCATCGAAGCTGCCATAATAATTTTCAAGTGTTTTAGATCCTGCAGAAATTATAAGGTCTTCCACACTAATATCTGCCTTCACTCCAAAGACTAAACCTGCAAGTAATCCAACTTTCTCTTTATTTTTGATTTTTTCATCAATTTCTTTGGCTTTAGCTATTGATGAATTGGTGTTAAGTTCTATAAATGCATTTATCGATTTATTTTTCTTTTCAATAGTATTTGTAAAATTTTCTAAATTGTCAATTGCTTTAATATCATGATTTTTTATTGCTTTTGATTTTTCAAATATATTCATTAAAACACCTGGAGTGAACTCAAAATTTTTATTAGCTGAATTTTTTTATTTTAATTTTAAGTTAATAGCTTAATCAGTATTTTTATAAAATTTTTTTTAATAATTTTATAATTTTTATATAATTTTATAATTTTTTTTAAGATATTTTTTTTAAATTTTTATTTTAAATTTTTATTTTTATTAATCAG
>WRNS01000284.1 GCA_009776495.1 Methanobrevibacter sp.
TACTTCTTAAAAATGATAAAAATATCATAAAAATAATAACTAATTCTTAAAAATGATAAAAATATCATTAAAATAATAAATATATTATAAAAATGATAAAAATATCATAAAAATGATAAAAATATCTTAAAAATAATAATATTTCTCTTTAGTTTTTTTAAAAAATCTTAAAAATTTAGTTAATATACAATAAATACTCTCAACAGTATATTATAAATAGTCTATAATCCTACAATAATAATATGTCATTTATATCTTTAATTTTTAAAAATCCTTTTCGGAATAAAAGCCGGGCTTTACTTGCTATTATTGGAATTGGAATTGGAATAGCTACAATTGTGGCACTTGGAGCTATTATGGCGGGAATGACTTCAGCATTAGATGAGACTCTCAGTGTAGGGGGAGCGGATTTTTCAATACTTAGCAAAGAATCCGATGCAATGGGTACTCCTTATGGTACTGCAACTTTAGATGAAGAGTGGATTGATAAAATCAACAATATTAGTGGAGTGAAAATTGTTGAAGCCGTTTACATAGGAATGATGCCTATAGAAAATAAATCTTATGGAATGTTAATTGGAATTGACCCGAATAATGAGTTTAATGTAAGTTCTATGAAAATGAAGGTTACACAAGGTAGAACGATAAAAGATGATTCAAAAGAATTATTATTAGGTAAACTAGCTTTAGAAGATTTGAATAAAAGTGTTGGGGATAAAATTACTATAAAAGGTGAAGAATTCACTATTGTTGGTGTTTTTGAATCTGGAGATCCAAGTCAAGACGGTGGATTTTTAACCTCGATTACAGATGTGCAAAAATTAATGGATGATGAAGGAAAAGTAAGTATCCTATATGTCTATGTTGAAAGTGGAGTGGACGTGGAAAAAGTAACCAAGGAAATTGACGATAAATATGGAGAGAATATTACTACAGTCACATCTATAACTGATATTGAAATGGTAGCTCAATCCTTAGACATGGTGAATGCAGCTTCATGGGGAATATCATTATTAGCTATTGTTATTGGTGGAATAGGTATTATTAACACCATGATAATGTCTGTTTATGAGAGAACTAGAGAAATAGGTGTTCTAAAAGCTGTNGGATGGAAAGGTAGACGGATTCTTGGAATGATAATTGGAGAATCATTAGTACTNACCATNACNGCAGGAATCATAGGATCTCTTATGGGAATAGCTGGAATGGAACTATTAGTNTATTTAAATATATTTGGTAATATGAGTCCTGTTTATAGTATTGAAACATTCGCACAAGCATTTGCAGTAGCTATTATTGTTGGACTGATTGGAGGATTCTACCCTGCATGGAGAGCAAGTAGACTGCCACCAACCGAAGCATTAAGATACGAATGAGGGGAATTACAATGAATGATGAAAATATTGTAGAGATTAAAAATCTTGAAAAAAGCTATGAAAAAGGACGTATAAAAGCTTTAAATGGAATAAATCTCGATATTAAAAAAGGAGAATTCGTCTCAATAATCGGTCCTTCAGGTTCTGGAAAATCAACATTACTCAACATGATTGGTGCACTGGATGTAGCTAACAGCGGAACCATTAAAGTAGCTGGATATGACTTATCTAAAAGCAAAAAATTATCCGAATTTAGATCAAAAAAAATCGGTTTCATTTTCCAACTACATAACCTAATTCCAAACATCTCAGTAATTGAAAACATTGAAATCCCAATGTTTGAAGGAAAACAATCAGGAAAGATGAGAAAAAAAAGAGCTTTAGAATTATTGGATCTTGTTGGATTAAAAGACAAAGCAAAAACCAAACCAACAAAATTATCTGGAGGAGAAAGGCAAAGAATAGCTATAGCCCGAGCATTAGCTAACAACCCATCCATAATCCTAGCTGATGAACCAACAGGATCATTAGACTCAAAAACAAGTGAAAAAATCCTAGACCAACTGAACAAACTCCATGAAGAAAAAAATGTGACATTAATCATAGTCACTCACGACATGAATGTAGCTAAACTGGCAGATAGAACTATAGAAGTGCTTGACGGGAAAATACTAAATACTTCCGATGATTCTTTAACCAGTGAAGAAGAAGAAGAAAAAGAAGAAGAATAATAATAAAAAAACTTAATCACCTTAGAAATAGCTATTTTTCCTTAGAAATAGCTATTACTTTTTTATTTTTTAAAAAAAAAACAAAATATATAACTTACTAGAAGCAACATCCAGTCGGTTCCATATCTTCTTCGAATTCTTTAAGTTCCTGTAATGTAACAGATAAAAAGAAATATTTAAAAATAGCATCATCTTTTTTTTCTAATAATGGCGAAATTCCTTTAAAATAGCATTCAATATCGCCAGTATCACCAATATTAAGTTTTATAGGTTCAGATGTCACTAATTTTTCAAAAAAATCTTTAACTCTGTTAATTTCTTCTTCAGGACATCTAAAATTTACTGTCATTATTCCACTTTGTCTTGTTTTAAGACCTACATATTTTTGATTTAATTCTAATTCTTCACCAGAATCTCTTTTAAATGCAATGTTTTCTGCAATTTCAGACATATTTTCACCATAAAATCATATAAAATTTAATTATTATTATTATTATTAATATTAATATTAATATTATTATTATAATTGTTTTATAAGAAGTTAATATGTATATTTATATAATAAAATTTTATGAAATTAATTTTTATATTATTAACGCTTTGTAGAAATCATGTTTTTTTTGATTTTGATTTGAAATTGAT
>WRNS01000285.1 GCA_009776495.1 Methanobrevibacter sp.
ATCATATTATTAAAAAAATAATAATATTATTAAAAATTATTAATATTATACAAATATTAAAACAATTAAGTAAATAATATTAAATTAGTCTTATATTTAATAATATTTTTCATTTAATAAAATTAAAGTTTTAAAAACGTTGATTAACTAATATAAAGGAATCGAAATGAAAAAAGAATCTGTGGGTATTGTTGAAACAAAATTATTTAATATAACCGATGATTTAAAACTTGAATCTGGGCAAACTTTAAGTAATGTGACAATAGCTTATGAAACCTATGGTAAATTAAATAAAGAAAAAAATAATGCTATTTTAGTCTGTCATGCCTTATCAGGAGATGCGCATGCTGCAGGATGGCATGAAGGAGATAATAAACCAGGATGGTGGGAAATTCTCATTGGACCTGGAAAAGCATTAGATAGTGAAAAATATTTCATCATATCTTCAAATGTTCTTGGAGGGTGTAAAGGATCCACTGGACCATCTTCTATTAATCCAAATTCACATAAGAAAGATAGTGGAAAAAAAGAAGCGAATAAAAACTTATATGGGCTTGATTTCCCTCTGGTCACTATTAAAGATATGGTAAATGCACAAAAAAAGTTAGTTGATAGTTTTAAAATAAAAAAGTTGTTAGCTGTTATAGGAGGTTCAATGGGAGGGATGCAAGTTTTGCAATGGATGGTTTCTTATCCAAAAAATGTTAAAAAAGCTATTCCCATAGCTACGGCAGGCCGTTCATCACCTCAACAAATAGCTTTTAATGAAGTAGGAAGACAAGCAATCATATCCGATTTAAATTGGAATAACGGAGATTATTATTATACAGAATCTCCAGAAAATGGATTGGCATTAGCTAGAATGGTTGCACATATTACATATCTTAGTAACGAATCAATGTATGAAAAATTTGGTAGAGACCTAAAAGATAAAGATGAACTTAGCTATGATTTTAAATTAGATTTTCAAGTAGAAAGTTACCTTCATTATCAAGGAGAATCTTTTGTTAAACGATTTGACGCAAACTCTTATCTTTACATTAGTAAAGCTATTGATTATTTTGATTTGTCTAGTAATGGATCTCTCATTGAAGGTTTTAAAAATGTTAAATCTAAAGTTCAAATAATAGCTATTGATTCAGACTGGTTATATCCTCCTGATCAATCAAAAGATATCTTAACAGCTCTTAATGCAAATGATATAGAAGTTAGCTATAATGAGTTAAAATCAAACTATGGCCATGATGCTTTCCTTTTAGATGGTGGTCAGCTGAATTATATTGTATCAAATTTCTTATCGGATACTGTTGTAAAAGATCTTATGTATCAAAACATAACTTCAATTACTAAAGAAACTAAAATTGAAGACGCAGCAAAAAAAATGTTAAAAGAACATGTGACTCATTTACCTGTTATCAGCGATGATCAAAAACTTATTGGTATTGTAACTGCTTGGGACTTATCAAAATCAATAGCTACAAAATGTAGTAACTTAAATGAAATTATGACAAAAAATGTCAAAACATGTAATTCAAATGACCCAATAGAAAAAATAGCTAGTAAAATGAAAAAATTTGATATTTCTTGTTTACCAGTTGTAGATAAAAACCGTAAACTAAAAGGAATCATTACTACTGACCAGATAAGTCACTTACTTACAAAATAGAAATCATTCAATATTTTTAAAAATTTATAATTTTTTTTTATATTTTATGAAAATAAAATTTTAGAAGTTTTTTAATTTTTAGTTTAATTTTGATTTTTTATTTTAAAATTAATTTTTTTTATTTTAAACATAACATACTTTTTTTTAAAAAACAAATTTTTTTATTTTTAACATAAGATTATTTTTTATTATAATTAATATTATTATTTTAAATTTTTTTATTTTTTTGAATTAATAAAATATTTTTTTCAAGTTAGAAAAGTTAACATTATTATGTTCAAAATACTTATTAATCATGAAATTAAATTATAAATATCCTTTTTATCATAAATCATTTAACGAATTGATAGTTCACTTTTATTAAGATGTTATTAATGATTTAATAATTTAAATGATAAAATTAATAAAAAATATGAATAATTAAATGATTTTATTAAAAATGGTTTTATTGATTAAAATGGTTTTAATGATTGAAATGATTTTAATGATTGAAATGGTTTTATTAATTAAAATGAATTAGTAATTAAAAGATATGAGAATTTAATAATTAAATTAATACCAATGTGAGTGGAAAAATGGATGAAAAAGGAAATTATGATTATTTTACTATTAAAGAGATTAATGAAGAGCCGAAAACCGTTGAGAATAGTCTAAAAGAGAAAGAAAATGTGGAAAAAATTGTATCTCAACTTGGAGATATTGAA
The DNA here is from genome assembly GCA_009776495.1 of Methanobrevibacter sp. Lineage (GTDB taxonomy): Archaea > Methanobacteriota > Methanobacteria > Methanobacteriales > Methanobacteriaceae > Methanorudis. The sequence goes on from WRNS01000285.1 coordinate 2,371, forward strand.
CGGATTTGTTTTGTAGCTTGTGGAACATCCTATCACGCTTCACTTGTTGGAAAATATTTAATAGAAGAATTAATAGGTATACCTACTGAAGTTATAATAGCTTCAGAATTTGCTCATTCTGTTAATACTTTAACTAAAAATACACTTAGTGTTTTCATTAGTCAATCTGGAGAAACAGCAGACAGTCTTGAAGCTTTGAAATTAGCTAAAGAACATTGTAAAACTTTAAGTATAGTTAATGTGGCAAATAGTACTCTTGCAAATGAAGTAAACTATACAATTAATACTTTTGCAGGTTCTGAAATAGGTATTGCAGCTACTAAATCATATATTAGCCAATTAATTTGTATTTATTTGTTTGTAGCTTATTTA
>WRNS01000286.1 GCA_009776495.1 Methanobrevibacter sp.
AGAAAAATAAATTCATTTCATTAAAATACTGATAAAAAAACATTATTATCTATTAAATAAAAAAAAAAAGATTATTATCTTCTAATATAAAAAATAAAAAAATTATAAAATTTATTAAATCTTTTCATGAAAATTTTTAACTATAGTTAAAATACCTGTTTTAATCATTGGATCTTAATCTAGCTATAATTGGAATATTCATTGAAATAGCATCTAAAATAATTTCGGCTAGTTCCAGGTCTTTTTTTAATCTGATAATTCCTTTTTTGCCAACTGTAGCTGTGAATAAATATTCATCATTAGCTAAAACATCAAATTCTTTACCCATGTGTTCATAGCCAAAATTTAAACTTATATGATTCTTAGATATTTCGTAAGGAATTACAAATTCTTTATAAATATTGTTGTTTCCATTTCTATTGGAGTAACCATCTCCCTCATCTCTATTTAAACTTTCAAGAGGTTCAACACCAATACTTATCCCAACTTTCCTTTCAAGGTCTGCAATCTTTTTACCCTTTTTACCAATTATTTTTGGAATAAATTTTTCTTCTAAATAAATGTTTACCCTATTTTCTGATTCAACAGAGACTTTAACATTAGATTTTGGGACAATTCTTTTTACTGCTCTTAGAACTTCTTTTTCTACAATTTTATCTACTGATGATTTTTTAGCATTTTTTCCTTTATCCTTACTTTTAACGAGATCAACATCCATGACAATGGTTTGTTCTCCATAAGTATAGATTTCATTTTTTAATTCACCAGATTCAAAGTCCCTAACTTCAATTACTGGTCTTGCAAGATCTGCTTCCTGCATACCAGAAGGAACTTTCACAGTTAAATTAGTTTCATAAACTGCCCTTATTTCACCATCTTCTATATAAATAGTTGTATCAACAACAGAAGGTATTATTCCAAGCTCCACTCTGGCAGATATTCTTTGAACAGCATCGATTGGTCTTGTTGCATGGACAACCCCTATCATTCCAACACCAGCTAATCTCATATCTGCAAATATAGCAAAATCATGATTTTTTCGAAGTTCATCATATATTGTAAAATCCGGCCTTACAAGAAGTAAAATATCGGCTGTTTTTTCCATATCTCCAGAAAGAGGAGCATATTGAGTAATTTCATCCCCTACTTGAAGGTCACGAGGAGATTCCATTGTTTTAACAATTTTATTTAAATCATGGGAAAAAAACTTAGCAACAGCTTGGGCAAATGTACTTTTACCAGCTCCAGGAGAACCAGATATAAGAATTCCTTTGGCAGTATCTCGAAGTCTNGCCATTAATTTATCGGACAATCGATATTCATCCAGTGANACTTCNGCTACTGGTCGAACCGCAGTTATTTCCATTCCTTCAGAAAATGGAGGTTTAGCTATTGAAATTCTGTATTCTCTTGATTGGACAACTGTAGCTCCATCTTCTTCTACTTCTAAGTAAGATTTAAAATCATGTCTTGCCTTTTCTAAAATATCATCAGCTAATTTTTCCAAGTAATCATAGCTAAGAGGTTTTGAGTCAATTTTCATCAGGTTAATAGATCCTGGTTTCCCTTTCTTTGCCATAGGGGGAACATTTTCTTTCAAATGAACAGACATTGTTTCATCATCAAAATATTTAGCTATTTTTAGAGGAATTTCAGATTTATCCTCTTGTTCTATGTATATTACTGGAATATTTTGTGCCTTAGCTACTTCACTTTGTACCTTATCACTTGTAATTAGTGTAGCTACTTCCACTTTAGCAAGATCCCGAATAATAGAGTCAATTTCTCCTTTTTTTGATAAAGAAATTTCATAATTAGTTGGACGTTTACCTGCAAAACTAATAGCTATTTTTCCTTCATCTGCAAGTTTTTGAAGAATTTTTAATTCATTTAACCCTTTTTTGCCAATAATCCTTCCTTCATTAGTTTGATATTCGAGTTCAGCTATAACTGCTTCTGGAATGATGATTTCAGGATAGTCCAATTCATTTTCTTTTATTATTTTACTAATAGATTTCTCGATAACCGCACTGGTATCTGGTACTATCCTTTTTAATGATTCTTTTTCCTCTTCTAAATCTTGAAAATATTCCAATGTGATTATCTCCTTGTGAAATTATTGTTTTTTTTTTATATAGAAAAATCAATGATAAATCTAGTTTTAAATATTTCAATTAAATTTTTTATTAATATCTATTTTAAGTTATTTAATTAGTACAAAACTTTCTGATAAAAAAGTTTTAATAGTTTATTTAAATCATTTAGACATTTTAATTGACTTATTTCCCATAAACATCTTTTGGGTTAAATAGTCTTTTAGCTATAATATCTAAATCATCTTCATCTAAATCTTCTAAATCTTTTTTAGAGCTATTTATTTTTTTAATGTCTAATTTTCTAAAAAAGCAAGAATAATATCCTTCATGACATGCTGCACCAGTTTGTTCTACTTTTAAAATAATAGCATCCATATCACAATCTATGAAAATTTCAATTACTTTTTGAGTATTTCCTGAACTTTCTCCTTTGAGCCATAGCTTTTCCCGAGAAGTACTCCAATAATGAGCTATTTTAGTACCTATTGTTTTCATCAATGCTTCTTTATTCATGAAAGCTACCATTAAAATTTCAGAAGTTTTATAATCTTGAGCTATAGCTATTACTAATTTTTGCCCTTTATTTTCATGTTTAAAATTGATTTTAATAATTACAACCCCATTTTTTTAATTATTTNGATCGGA
>WRNS01000287.1 GCA_009776495.1 Methanobrevibacter sp.
AAGAAAACATTTTTAGAACTGATACACGACCTATACTATATACAAACATTAAATGCACTTATACAACAGGAACACAAAAAAAATATAAAATATGTCCTGATTTAGAAGATTATCATATTATCGATGAAAATGCAGACAATATTTTTATTTTGATAAAAAAGGGATACAATACATTTGAATTACTAAAACAACAAGTAAAAGAACATAACACAATATTAACAGCTTTACAATATTTAAAAAATAAAGAATACATACAAGAACATGATATATAATATAAAAATTAATAAAAATTAATAATAATAAATATTACATGACATTACACGGTTAACACATGGAAAACACATGGATATACACGGTTTACACGGAATTATTGAAATTCTTAAAAAATTAAAAAAACATACAATTCAATGTTTTTTGTTTACAAATATAATATACAATTTAAAAAATTGTGTTTTTGTGAAAATAAGTAAAAATTAAAAAAACCGTGTAAACCGTGTAATCCCATGTAAAATCAAGTATAAACGACAAAAAACCATGAACATACCGTGTATTAACCGTGTATTTTTCCGAATTTGATGAATTAAACAATATTAAATATTAATTTTTCATATAAAGAACGATCTCATTGTGTTTTCTTGGTTTATTGCTAAATTTTTCTTTTAAAGTTCCTGTGTAGGAATTTTTAAAAATAATTAATTGAGTATTCAAATAAATAAAAAATTAAATTTAGCACTAACCAAATTTTAAAACTATTTTATATGTTTTAAAACTTCTTTTCCTTTATTAGTTATTTGGTATAGTCTTCCTTGATTATCGTCTTCATTTAAACATAAAACTAATTTTTTTTCTTTTAAACTTTTTAAAGACCTACTAACATCGCTGAAAACTAGTTTAGTGTCCTTTGTTATTTCACTAGGTAGTTTTAATTCATTATCTTTTAAACTGATTAAAACTTTTTGCCTATGTTTAGACATTTTTACAAAGGAAATTTCTTTTATAATCTCTTGCATGAAATAAAATAGAAATTAACATTATAATGAAATAATATTGAATTATTTTTTAATATTCCTCTACTTTCTAGCTACTTATTATTATATTTTCATTGAAAAACCATTGACAAATCATATACATTTATTTATATAGATATTGAAAAGATTATATACAAATTTAAAAAATCATTTATTTGGAGTTAAAAAACATGAAAAAAAGATTAATTGGATTAATAATAGCACTAATAATGACTACTGTTGTTGTTAGTGGGTGTATTGGTAGTGATGAAGAACCAACAAAACCAGTAGTGCCCGCAACAGCATTATCTTTAGAAAAAACATCAGATACACTAAGTGAATATCAAACTTCATATACTGTTAAAGGAAAAACTGAGCCTAATGCAACTGTTAAAGTGTCTTCAAGTAAACTAAATCTTGACGATATCGAACTTCATGTTTCAGATGATGGCAGCTTTGAATATCAATTAAATATTCCTCAAGATGTTGATAGTGTATCAATAACTTTTAAAGCATCATCTGAAGGTAATAAAAGCGATTCATCTGTATCTTTAAGCTTAAGCAGAAATAAACCTGTTGAAAATAAACCAGATAGTTCATCAAGTGATGACAGTTCAAGTAGTAATAGTGATTCATCAAGTTCAAGCAGTTCAGGAACATTTGAAGATGGATTTATGGACGGAGCGGCAGATGCAAAGGCAGGAAGACCAGCTAAATATAGTGGGGACCCTATCATGTATGGTGATCCATATCAAGCAGGATATGCTGATGGTTATCGGAATCCTCATTTAGTGTAACCCCTATGCAAAAATATAACTTTTATAAACAAAATTAATAGGATATGATAAAAATGAAAGACACTGAACATTTAGAAAAAATTGCTGAAACAGTTAGTGAAAGTAGTGAAGCGGGTTATGGTATTTTTGATACTATAATTAATATAATTCGCAATTTAATTGATATGCAGTGATTATAATTTTTGGGATTCATTAATAAGAGAACGTAATATTGAATAATTGAAGCTGAATTAAAATGAAGGATGAAATATTGAAGAATAAAAAAATTATAATAGCAGCAATTGTAGTAATTGCATTGATAGCAGTAGGATTTTATGGATATATAGAATTTATATATCCAGAAATACAATTAGATGAAAAATATGACACAGCTTATGCTAATATGGCTACACATTCAGCAGCTGCAATTGATAGCATTAGAAAAGTAGGAGGAATTTATGACAACCCTAATGAAACTTTATCTTTGACAAATTCATCCATAAAAGATGCTGAAAAAGCAGTACATTATTCTAATGAAATGGTAAAATATGCAAACTCAGACGAAGAAAAAGAGTTTGCAAAGATAACATTAAAAATAAATACACATTATCTAAACTATTATAAGGCTAGATATAAAGATGATAAGCAATGGCTAGATGAAAATTCGGATATTAATAATGATATAGGTATTTATAGAGAACAATTATTAGATGAATTAGCTGTGATGTTTACTGAAGCAAGAGTATTTTTAAATGAACATCCTGGGTTTAATATTAGAATGAATGATAAAGCTGAGATTGATTCATGGGTAAAACAAAGAATTTGGACGGTTTGAAAAAAATAAATTTTATTATATTAATTTCAAGTATTATACTTGGGTTAATTAATAAATTTATTTTAAATCATATTGAATTTATTTCGTCATATGGAAATGATTTATTAGCTA
>WRNS01000288.1 GCA_009776495.1 Methanobrevibacter sp.
TATTTAAAAATCTATATAAAAATAAAATTCTAAATATCAAATTATTTTTAATTTTTTATAAAAATAAAAACTCTAAAAATCCTTATTATTTTAAAATATTTATAAAAATAAAATTTTAAAAAATCTTAAATATTTCCAGTTAATGATTTCTTACTAGAATTTTTCATTTACTTAAATGTTCATATCCTTTTGAAGATAACTTTTTAAAATTCCCATTTAAATCATTGATTTCAACTGTATCTTTATTGTTAATCTCCCCAATAATGTAAAAATCAAATTTATTTTTATTTATTTTATTTAATTGATATAATTTATCCAAATTATCTTTTTTAATTGTGAATAATAGTTCAAAGTCTTCTCCTGTGTGTAAAATTAAATCTAGAGGATTAACATTAAGAATTTCTGATATTTCACTTATTTCATCTAAAATAGGAAGTTTATTTTCATAGATAATCATTCCAAGTTTGCTATCAGGATTTTTGTTTTTGTTTGCATTAAACAATTCATACAACTCACTAGCTAAGCCATCAGTAATATCTGTAGCTGAAGAGGCAAAACCACTTAAAATGATTCCTTCATTTAACTTAGCTATTGGGTTCAATACCTTATCAATAGCTAAATCCACAATGTCACTGGGAATTTCATAATCCATATTGTTCTTATGAGCCTCATAATCCATATTTTTTTTATGAACTTCGTAATCCATTAAGTTTCTATGAACTTCATGATTATCTAATGATTTTTTAATTGATTTAGAAGAGATTTTAGAGTTAAATATTTCAAATCCGAGAGCAGCTAATCCTATGGGTCCAGTAATAGCTATTAAGTCCCCATCTTCAAAACCAGCTTTAAATAATGTTTTTTCTTTTTTAACTTCTCCTAAAGCTGTTCCAGAAATGATAACTTCTTCTGATTGATTAGTATCTCCACCAAGTAATGGAATTTTATAATAAGAACAAGCATCCAATATTCCATCTATTAGCTCATCAAAAAATTTAAGTTTAAGTTCAGAGGGAATAGCTAAGCTAATTAAAATTCCTATAGGTTTAGCTCCCATAGCAGCTAAGTCACTTACATTAACAGTAACTGCTTTTTTCCCCATTTGAAAATATGACATTTCTTTTGGAAAGTGAGATTTTTCAATTAATAAATCAGTGCTAGCTACTAAGTAGCTATTATTATAACTGTTATTATAGCTATTATTATGGCTATTATTATAGTTATTTTTATTTAATGTGGAATAGTCGGCTATAAGATTTATCAGTGTAGAATCATCCCCAATATAAAAATCATTGCATTCATCCTTTAAAAAACCTTCTTTAGACTCATTATAAAGATTTTTTGACTTTTCAATGATTCGTTCAATAAGTTTTTTCTCACCAAGATTAGAAACTTGAAGATGATTATTATTCATGAAGATATTTTTATTTTTAAAATTTATTAAATTTAGCTATTGAATTGATTTAAAAAAAATAAAGAATTTTTCAAAAAATATTAGATAATTGTAATTAAATAAATAAAAGCAAAAAAAATAATTTATTATAATTTTTATGAAAATTTAGTAAGTTAAGGGATTTAGCTATTAAAAGGATATTTTTTAAATATATTACTTTAAATAATTGAAAAATTTTAGATTTAAAAAAACTTTCTGTGTAATATATTTCTTAATTATGATATAAATATCTCAAAAAAGATATATATTTCCTAATAATGATATTAATATCTAAATAATAATATATATTTATCAAATATAATTTAAAAATCTCAAAAATAATATATATTTCCTATTTATAAGTTATATATTTTAAAAAGAATATATTCTAAATTAAAATACATATTCCTAACTAGAATATTTATTTCCAGGTAAACATTTGATAATAGCTAAAATTTTGACTTTTCAGCTATGGTAACAAGAAAGAAAGCTAATATGGAAAAAGTAATAAAGATCATATACAAAGAAGTTGAAAAAAGATGTAAGGTCAAAACCAATGCTTATGGTATTGGGGCGTGGGACCATCATATTAAGTTAGTATATGAAATTGCCATAGCTAACTGTGAAAAATACAATGCTGATTGTGAAATAGTGGCATTATCAGCTCTTCTTCATGATATTGCTTCTGTGACTAATAAAGAGTATGAAAAGAATCATCATGCTCTTGGTGCAGATATTGCCGAAAAATTGCTTAAAAAACATGGAGTAGAAATGAAAAAAGTAGAGCATGTTAAAAAATGCATATTTAATCATCGTGGCAGTAAACCAAACGAAAAAACCACTAATGAAGAGGTATGTGTAGCTGATGCAGATGCTATGGCTCATTTTTTTAGTATACCTTCATTATTAAAAATGGCATATGTAAACAAGAATATGGACATAGATGAAGGTGCTTTGTTTGTACTTAATAAACTTGAAAGAAGCTATGAAAAATTATCAAATAAAGGTAAAGAAATAGTAGCTGATAAATACATTGCTGTTAAGAAAATTTTAGATGTTCAAATCTGATATATAATTGTGATTTTTTTATTTTAAATTAGACTAAGAGTTTCCAAGCAAACCAACCTTAAATCAATACTCGCTCCCTAATTAAGTTAAAATAAATTCATGGAAAAACTAAAAAAAATTATTAAAAAAAAATAAAATCTAAATAAATTTAAAAAATTTTAATAAAAAAAAAGATAAAAGATAAAAAAATTATTAAAAAAAATAAATTATTAAAAAATTAAAA
>WRNS01000289.1 GCA_009776495.1 Methanobrevibacter sp.
TTCCAGCATTAGCTATTGTCTTAATTCTTAGTTTTGGATCTTTTCCTGGACTGTTTTCATGAGCTATTGTTTTTGTGAGTCGTGCTGAAGAGCTTTCAAGCATCATTCCCATGGATACATTGACTTCTTTTAAAGTTTTCATAGCCTCATAGCTTAAAACACCCGCATTAGTATGGGGAAGAAGATTAGTTTTATTTAAAGTAGCATCACAAATATCATAAACATATTCCACCATGTTTTCAAAGCCTTTTTCTTTTAAAGCTTTTTTCACTATTATTTCTGTGTCAGCTTCCTCACCAAATGTAAACAAGGCTTCCTTACACTCATATTTTTCAGATTTTTTTAGTGAATCGATTACCTCATTTTTATCTTTTAAAATAATTGTTTTAGGATTATTTGGATCTTTTCTGAAGGTACAGTAACCACAATAATTTCTGCAAACTTCACTTAGAGGAATAAAAACATTTTTAGAATAAGTTATTTCATTTTTTTCTTGTTTGTCATTAGCTAATGCCATTAACTTAATAATATCATTATTTTCTGTGTTTAAAAGATCTACTATTTCTTTTTTGTTTATTTTTTTATTTTTCAAACCTAAATTTGATGATATGCTCATTTAAACACCTAAAACATGGAATAAATAATTAAAAATAATTTAGATATATTTTCAATTTAATAAATAAATAATAAGATGAAATAAATAAAATTGAATAAATAAAATTAAAAAATATAATTGAATAAATATAATTGATAAATATTGTTGAATAAATAAAATTGAACCAATATAATAAAAATAATAAAATTTAAAAATAAAAATTAAATCAATAAATTTTAATAATAAAAATTAAAAATAAAATTATAATTATTATTGTTGATACTATTTTTATTTATCCTTTTTCATCATCGGAAATGACCGTTTCTATAAACAGAGGTCCAGAGTCTGATTTATCTTTCCACATTACTACAAATACTCCTGTATGAGTGGAAGTAAAAAGTTTATATTCGGCAGCTACATTTAATGCTTCTAATTCTTTTTTCATTCGTTCAATTCCACCAGCATCGGTTTCATTATTAACTTGAACATTTGCTCGGATTTGCTCATCCATTCTNTTNATAATAGCTGCNGCTTCATCTGAAATNGGNTCTACCTCTTTCCCATCCAAAAATACTATTAAATCATCCAATGTTTGTTTCATATCAGCAATAGCTATGTNTTTTGAAGACATTCCTCTGACTATTAGAATAAATCCGCTATCCAAAGCTGGTCTTGATCCTTCAAAAGCNTCTAGAAATTCCATTACTTTTCCTGCAACCTTATGTAGTTTAACCATGGTAAAAACCTTTTTTTGTGTAATTGAAATAAGATAAAATAATACAATTTATGCATTATCTATAAATTAACATAATTCAAGCACTATCTATAAATTAACATAATTCAAGCATTATCTAGTTTAAATCTTTAAAATTCTCAAATAAATAAAAAAATTAATATTTTTAAATAAGTTGTTAATCTTTAAATTCAAAAGAAATATAAAAAATTAATATTTTTAAATAAATTAGTTTAAATCTTTGATTTCTACTTTTAATTCACCCATAGTAGCTATTTTTTCTGCAAAAGCATTATGTCTATGAATACTTTCTTCATTAACTTGGCGAACAGTTACTAAAGTATCGTCTGGAAGATGAGAATAATTTTGAATAATTTTTTCAAGCATATTTCTNACACAATCTTCTACAAAAGCAGGCTTTTTATGAGCATTTAAGACNACCGCATTTTCATCTGGTCGTTTNAGAAGTTCACATACTGGAGAACTCATGGAATCTTCGATTATCTTTATTATATCTTCTCCACGAACAGTTTGATTTTCTGGAACTTCTATTAAAATAGTTCCAATTCCTCTTTGATTGTGAGAAGCAAATGTTACTGTATCTAAAACTTTTTGAGTTGTTTCTTCATTAAGAAATTCTAATAACTTTCGTTTATCTGATTCCATTACTGATTCTTGTGCACAAGGACAAACCGTCATGCCAACTACTTCAGCACCAATACTCTTCCTTATTTTTACTTCATTGTTCTCTCTGTAACCAATTGCATTAGCTATGATTTTCGTCATTTCTTGGGTTTTATTTTTTGTAACTGGTGAATTTTTAATAAACATGAAGTCACTCGTCATCTTAACTTCCGCCATCTTAGCATACTTGTGCTTAGACATCATTATATTAACGATTTCCGCACATAATGACTCGACTTCAATAGAAGTTGTAGCTACAACTTCTTCAACTACTTCACTAATAGCTTCTGGACTTCTAGACATGTGAATGCCTCTTTGATTACTTGGAAGATCCACAAAGGCATCAAATGTAGGAATCAAAATTATTGGTCTTTTTTGACCTCTTTCAATTTTCAAAAGCTTTTTTACACCTGTAACTCCCACTCGAGTTAATTGGACTGGAACTCTAGGCATATTATCTTGGGTATCAGGGAAACAAACTTCCAAATTTTACACCCCTCGGGCTTAAAACAATTCTAATAGCTATATAAGAATCTATTAAAATAATTTTCAAATTTTTATAAATATTTAAGTTTAAAAAAAATTATTTTATTTTCTTAATATTTCTTATGATATTAAGAATCATTTAAAAGTATCTAATTTTTTATTTATATACAAATGATTTAAAAAAAATTCATAATCAATTGTTAATTTTTTATTGATTTGTGCCA
>WRNS01000290.1 GCA_009776495.1 Methanobrevibacter sp.
TGACCATGAACAACAAACATTCTTGCTTCTTTAGCAGTTCTAGAAAGTCCTTGTTGATATACCACCGTTTGTAATCTTCTTCTTAACACATTTTCTACAGTTAAGTTAAGAATATCTTCTAAGTGAGCATTTTCTGAAAGAATTCCTTGTCTTGATAAATGCCCAATTAACTCTCTTCTTTCTTCCTCTACTTGATCTTGAGAAAACCCTAATAAATATCTTGCTTCCCTACTGTATTTCCTAACTAATGTATCAGCTTTCCAAATTTCTTTTTTATTTTTTAAACCGTACTTGACCATTAACTTGTTTTCTGCTTTAATTCTTTCAGCATTCCATGGATGTGGAGGAGTATCATATTTTTTCCTTGATTTTCTTGGATGTCCCATTTATAAATCTCCTTAAAGTATAATATTAGCGTTTTTATCCTCTTCTTCGTCTTACACCAACAGATGAACCTTTTCTAAAGGTAGATTTAGTTCTTTGACCTCTTACTGGAAGTCCAACTTCATGTCTTCTGCCTTTATAACTTCTGGTCTTTTTCATTCTATTTAAATCATCTCTTAACATCATAACAAGGTCAGATTCAATTAAATGAGTAGTTTCACCAGTTACATAATCATCTTGTCTATTCAACATCCATTTAGGAATGTTATATTTTTGAGGATCTTTTAAAGCTTCTTCTATTTTTACAATATCTTCATCAGAGATATATCCAATTTTTTGTTCTAAATCAAAACCCATAGCTAAAGCTAAGGATCTAGACAATGATAATCCAACACCTTTAATATCAGTTAAAGCATATTCGATTTTTTTATTCCCATCTACATCTTTTCTGGAAATACGTACCAAATGTTTAAATTCGTCTTCCATTTAATAACCTCCAATTTAAAGAGCGAATCCACAAGACGATTTGAGTGAATTCGAATGTTTTGCATACAAAACACAGTTTTTCAACAATTAACCTTAGTATTATTCGTGGTAATGAGATAAATTTATCCACTATCTATTTAAGATAAAATTACTGAATTATTACTAAGAATTCTATAATATCACATATAAGCACAATTCAATAGATATAACTTAGTTATTTTTCTAATCAAAAAATTAACAAATATTAAATTCTTTATTATTAAAGTTTTTATTATTAAATTCTTTATTATTAAAGTTTTTATGGTTAAATTCTTTATTATAAAGGTTTTTATTATTAAATTCTTTATTAAAAATGTGAATAAAGTTATTTAAATTGTTTTATGACTTATAAACGCCGGAACTGGGATTTGAACCCAGGCGGGGAAGATCCCCACAAGATTTCCAGTCTTGCGCCTTACCAGGCTAGACTATCCCGGCATAATACATTAATAAACAGAACATAGACTTAAAGAAAAAAAGTTCTTACGAAAAATGTTCAAAAAAGATAAATGTCAATCATCTAATAGATATTAATAAAAAAATATTTATTTTTAAAGTATTTAAATATTGTGGTAATTTTTTCAATACCAAAGTTTTGACACTGCCAATCAAAAGAAAATGAGTTTAATGATTCAAAAATGATTAGCTATTTCCACATCATTGGATAAATTCCAGGTTTCATGAAAACTTTTTTTGTATCAAAGACTATTCCTGAAGAAGATTCAATAATATTTTCTAAATCACACAATGCTTCTGCGGAAGCGACTAATTCTCCTTTAAGAGTAAAAATAGCTATGGTGTTTCCTTTTTTTATAGATTCAGATAATCCTACTATTCCTCCAGAAGCAAGATTTGCCCCATGGCATATTGCATCTACAGCAGAATCTTTAATTAAAACTTTGGGTAAAAAATCAGCAGCTTTCTCCATTGGTAAAATATATTTTCTAAGGTAAGATTCATCTCCCTCAACATTCCAATAATAATATGCATCGGTAATATCTTGTAGTGTGACTAAATCTTCATTTTCATTAAATGGACCAACTTGTGTTCTTCGAAGTTCTGCCATATGGGCCCCACATCCTAAAGCTTCTCCAATATCATGACAATAGGTTCTAACATATGTTCCAGCTTCACAACCAATTTTAAACAAGACATCTCTTCCAGAAATCTCTAATATATCACTGTAGTAAACACTACGAACTCTAAGTTCACGTTTGACTGCAGATTTTAAGGGAGGTGTTTGAAAAATTTTCCCCAAAAACTCGTTAAAAATATCATTAATTTTATCTTCACTAAGATCTTTGTGTAATCTCATCAAGCAAACATACTCTTTAGGTGCGGGTAAAAGTAGCTGAATCACCCTTGTAGCACTATCTATCCCTATAGGTAATACACCAGTAACTTTAGGATCAAGAGTTCCCCCATGCCCAGTTTTTTTAGATTTAAAAATACGTCTGACCCATGAATCAATTTCATGAGAAGTTGGACCCAAAGGTTTATCTAAATTAATAACCCCTTTGTCAATATGTTCTTCAATAGGTCGATCTTCTGGTTTAAACCCATATGATGAATCTGTGGTGGATTTTGACTTTATTAAAAGTTTTTCCATGGAACACCTGAAAATTTACTTTGCTTTTGAAAAAATAAATAATTATGAATTAATAGATATTAAAATTAATAAAAACTTATTAAAAACACTTTTTTTAAAAAAAACATATTAAAACACTTTTTTTTAAAAAAAAACTTTTTTAAATAAAACTTACTAAAACACTTATTAATAAAAAAAAAAAAAAAAAAAACTTTTTTAAAAA
>WRNS01000291.1 GCA_009776495.1 Methanobrevibacter sp.
CTTAAATAAAATTTAAATAAAAAAACCCTAGAATTTAGCTCCTAAAAGTTTTGAAATCTTCCCTAGTTCAATTCCTTTTTTGATATTTCTAGACTCGGCTTGAGGTATTGTAACTGATTCCACCCCATTAAATTCCTTTGGAATGCCAATATAAGCTTTTAATCCCTTAAAAGCTGATCTACCTTTAGATTTTTTATAAGGTAACATTCCCCTTACTGTCCTTCTGAAAATATCATCAGGTTTTCTAGGGTATTTCGGCCCTAAATCACGAGGATTTGAAATACTTGCTCTGTCAATTCTTTGTTTATATTTGGCATAAGCCCATTCTTTAGAACCAGTTATTATTATTTTATCAGCATTAATAACAACTATTTCTTCTCCTTCAAGGAGTTTTTTAGAAATAACACTAGCAAGTCTTCCTAAAATATGTCCTTCACCATCAATAATCATGATAACACCTTGTAATCCACCTTTGAATGTTTAAATTTATTCTAATATTCTTATATTTGTACCTTTAGGGTTTTTTTCAAGAATGTTACTGATAGAAATACACTCTCCACCAGATTTCTCAATTTTTTCTTGAGCTATATTAGAAAAATTTAATGCTGCAACATTAACTTTATGATCTAAATCTCCATCAGCCAACACTTTACCTGGAATTAAAACAGTTTCACCGTCATTTGAAACTCTGTTTATCTTAGATAAATTAACTTCAGCTCTTCTTCGTGTTGCCCTTTGGATTCTTTTAGCTACATCCTTCCAAATAGCTACTTCTTCATTGTAAGATTTTTCTTTAAGATTTTTAATAAGTTCTACAAGGTTAGGATCTGTTTTGATAATTTTTTTAGCCATTAAGTCCTTCCTCCTTTACAAAAACTGATAAATTTTTCTGTTTTTTCACTTAATACATCACACGCTTTTAGTAAAACCTCTTCAGGAGTCATTGAACCATCAGTTTCCAATCTAAATATAAAATTGTTTTTTTCATACCCTACATCAACATATTTGTTTTCAGACGCCCTAACACAGCTTTTACACATTGAACAATTTTCAATATTATTAACTTTAATCTTTTTAGAACGTTTATCTGCTTTTAATATCCCTCTTGGACAAGCTTCTGCACATCCATAATCAACTTCCAACTCATCGTTAAAAGTTATTTTAGGATATTGTTTATAGGAACAAACTGTAGTAGGAATCCATTTAGCATGATCTTTACCAAATCCTAACTTAGCTACTGCTTCTAACTCAACATCTTCATCATCCTTTAGTTTCAAAAGAGGTATGGTGTCATAAACAGATTTTATTTTTGAATCAGTAGAAGACAAATCCTTTGAATAAACAACTCCAGGACCAGTCTTATTTAAGGTAAACGATACACTACATTTTGGACAATAATCTTCACACTCACAATCTTCACTAAACACTAAACCCTCAATAGCTTCTGCATCAGAAAATAAAGGAGTTAATCCTAATCTGTGAGCTAAAACCTCATCAAACATAGCTGAATCATTTTTAACAATATTTACATCTTCAATGGCTATTTTAGGAATCTCCATCATAGCTATTCTGCGAATAGCATTAACAAAAGGTACTTCTGCATCGCGAATAATGAAAACAATCTCATTTTCATTTTTTTCCTTAAGTTCAATCTCCATTTTAGACCCTTCTTCCCCTTTTACCTCCAGGTCTTCCAGTACCATCATGAGGAATAGGGGTTATATCTTCAATTTTTCCTATTTTTATTCCAGCCCTAGCTAATGCACGAATAGTAGCTTGAGCACCAGGACCTGGACTTCTTGGACCATTTCCACCAGGTGCCCTTACTTTAATATGTAAGCCAACATATCCTTTTTCTTTAGCATCGTCAGCTGCACGTGTAGCTGCTTCCATAGCTGCAAAAGGAGATGCCTCTTGCCTATCTGCACGAACAACTTTTCCACCAGACCACTGGCATATNGTTTCTGCACCAGTAATGTCAGTAACAGTGATTATAGTATTATTGAATGATGAGTAAATATTAGCTATTCCCCATTTTTCATCTTGTGCCATAATTTCACCTTTTATTCTGTTTTTCCTCAGATTTTCCAGATTTTCCAGATTGATATTCTTCAATTTGTTTAGATACTGGTGATGAATGGTAGAACCCTATAAAATCTTCTTCTCCCCTTTTAACCATATAACTTGGAGAATCAATTTTTTTACCGTTCATAGCTATATGACCATGAACAACAAACATTCTTGCTTCTTTAGCAGTTCTAGAAAGTCCTTGTTGATATACCACCGTTTGTAATCTTCTTCTTAACACATTTTCTACAGTTAAGTTAAGAATATCTTCTAAGTGAGCATTTTCTGAAAGAATTCCTTGTCTTGATAAATGCCCAATTAACTCTCTTCTTTCTTCCTCTACTTGATCTTGAGAAAACCCTAATAAATATCTTGCTTCCCTACTGTATTTCCTAACTAATGTATCAGCTTTCCAAATTTCTTTTTTATTTTTTAAACCGTACTTGACCATTAACTTGTTTTCTGCTTTAATTCTTTCAGCATTCCATGGATGTGGAGGAGTATCATATTTTTTCCTTGATTTTCTTGGATGTCCCATTTATAAATCTCCTTAAAGTATAATATTAGCGTTTTTATCCTCTTCTTCGTCTTACACCAACAGATGAACCTTTTCTAAAGGTAGATTTAGTTCTTTGACCTCTTACTGGAA
>WRNS01000292.1 GCA_009776495.1 Methanobrevibacter sp.
TTTATTCCTTCAAGATTTCCAACAGTTAAATATTATTTATAAATAAATTCTTTAATAAATATATTCTTATTAAATATGGCTATGTCAAAAACTTTGTGTTTAAAAATCAATTCAATTTCTTTCATTCTACAATTTTGTTTTAAGCCACATATTGCTATAACACCATCCACTGTTTTCATACTCTTCTTAATATACTAGACATGGTTTAATGAAAATAATTTTCAAGTTTATTACGTATAATCAATATTTTCATCTTTCAAAATCCAAAAAAGTATTGAAATAAGGCATGATAGAATCTACGACAATTTCCTGAATAGCCAAGAAAAAATCCTTAATTTTAGACAATATATTATCAAATTTAGTTCTAACAGCATTAAAAGACTTAGAAGAAAATAAAATAAACAATCCTAATTTTTACCATATAATTTCCTATTAATCCTCTTATACAAGTTTATTTTATTTAATATATCTATTAACAGATTTATTTATATTTTTAAAAGCATAAAACAGTATCATTGATGTTTAAAACCTTATTTTTCAATTATAGGTTTATATTTATCATTCAAATCTAGAGTTATAGTTATTTTTGCCAGATCCCATATACTTTTTTTAAAAAACTCTTTTATGTTCTTAGAATTCTCTTTAGAGTAAATTTTATCTGAAACAACTGAATTGAATTTAGTGTCTAGTAAAGTAAAACGGTAGTGCTAACCACCTTTAATTTTAATTCATTGAACATCTAAGAAGTAATATCCGTAAAAACATTTAATTTTATCTTTATTTAAATTTTTAGTTTTCGATTCCAGTTTTAAATCGCCCAGTGAGAAACACTAATTTTTGTGTCTTTTTCCACTTTAAAAGCTACAGCACGTAGAGAACAATGGAAATAAGAAATTAATTCCAATGTTTTTTCAATAAAATCATTTGAATAATTACTATTTTCAGGAACAATCTCATTAAAATATCTTTTATAAACCATAGCCTTGATTTTTTGTATCAATTTTTACCTTTTTTAACAAATTCAGATTGATTTAATTCAAATTCAGATAAACTCTCATGAAAATAGGAAAGTTTATATTGTTCTTCGTCCATACTAAACATAGTATTTATTGTTTTTTGTATCATCAATATAAAATAAAGGTTTCTACTACTATATAAGTTTTTTAAACCTTTTTTTTAAAAAATATTCAATATAAACGACTTTAAAAATTTTAAAGAATTTTGAATAAAATTTTACAACACCAGAGTTATTGGCACATTCAGTAAAAAAAAAAGTGAAAAATTAGTTCAATCATTTATAAAGACAGATTATAAGAATATATTCTTAAAATATTAAAAAATAATCTTTAAAAAGGATATTAAAATGAAATTTAAAATTAGTATTATAATTCCTACTTATAATAGTGAAAAATTCATTGATAGAACTTTAAGATCTGTAAGTTCTCAAAGCATTGGTTTTGAAAATCTTGAAGTTATTATTGTGGATGACTGTTCAACAGATGAAACTCGTAAAATAATCAATGAGTACTCCTCTAAATATGAAAATTTTAAGACAATATATTTATCTAAAAATATGGGGCATCCTGGAATTCCTAGAAACATTGGAATAAAAGAAGCATCGGCAGATTATTTAATGTTTTTAGATCATGATGATATATATGAAAGCAATTGCTGTGAAACATTATATGAAATGATGACTTCCGAAAATGCGGATTTTGTTTCAGGAACTTATGTGAACATATATGATAATGGAACAATTAAAAATAGAACTCCTTCTTTTTTTATAAATAAAGGTACTATAAAAGTTAATACAATAGATGAAATGAAGGAATTGTTTTATATTCCTCCATCAATTTGGACAAAAATATTTAAAAAATCTTTTATTCTAGAAAATAATATAGAATTTCCACCAATACTTGGTGAAGATGCTGTTTTTGTAACTAAAAGCTTAGTAAGTGCAAAAAAAATTATTTACTTAAGTAACTATGTGGCGTGCAAACATATTTTATCCGAAAATTCCACGACTAATAAAGTTACAGTGAAATATTTTGAAGAAACTATGGAATCAGAAAGAGAAATATACAATATTTTTAAAGAACTTAATGTAGACTATTTTAAAATTAGATTATTAGAGTCCTTAGACTTTTTTTTATCACAACTACTATCGAATAACCTAAATAAAAGTGAAAATTTTTTAAAAGCAATTAATTTTACAAAATGGTATTTAAAGATTTGTAAATCCTATAATATCTCTCCAAAAAAGGAAATGAACAAGATATTTTTTAATTTATTATTATATGATGAAATAGAAGCCATTCTTATTTTTAAAAAATTTGTAAATAAGCAAAAAATGAATGAAAAGAAGATAATTAAATTAAGAAATTATAATAAAACTTTAGAATTGAAAGTATCTAATATCCATACAACAAAAGGATGGATAAGATATAAAATATTAAATATACTAAAAAGAACTAAAAAAAAATTTAATTTAAAATTATTGTAGTAACTATACGGATTGAATAAACAGTTCCAAAATAAACTTTTAGAAATTAGAAAATCTCATCCAGTTATAAAAAATTTAAAATAATAATAGTATCTATAAATTTAAATACAATTTAAAAATTTAATGTCAGTACTATTATGATTAATCTTATCATTGTATAACAGATTTAGTATTATTTAAATTATTACACTGGTTTTTAAAA
>WRNS01000293.1 GCA_009776495.1 Methanobrevibacter sp.
TAAAATTAAAATTATTTTTCAAATAATGAATACTATGTATTGGATAATCAACATTATTAAAAAAAAAATAATTATATATATATATAAAAAAATTAAATAAAATAAAAATAAATAAAATCTTTAGATAATAGAGATTATCTGTTTAAAATTATTTTTAAAGTAAATTTTTGATTATTTAATTATTAAAACTGGAATATCAAAAGTTTTAATGATTCTATCAGCTACACTTCCAAAAAATAATTTTTCAAATTTATTCCGTCCATGAGGACTAATTACTACAGAATCTACCTTAGCTTTTTGTGCTATGATTTTCATATCTCGGAGAGGGTCTCCGGTAATCAGTTGTTCAACAACTTCAACTCCAGCTTTTTTTCCTTTTTCTGAAATTGATTTTAGAATTTCATTACCTTCCTCTTCTAAAACTTCATATGGAAAGATCATCTTTTCATCAATGACATAAACAGCAGAAATTTTAGAATTAAACTTTTTAGCTATTTCAATAGCTGCATCTTCAGCTATTTTCGCATATTCAGAGCCATCTGAGGGAACCATAATATTTTTAAACATTTCAATCACAAATCTATTAATATTAGTTTAATTATTAAAGAATTTTTTGATTCATTAAGTATTCGCTTAATTTATAAGTATTTTTTAATTCATTAAGTATTCGGCTTTACAAAAGTTTACAAAGTCATTAGCTATTTTTATAGGTTCACCATCATCAATTATTTTGCCATTGTCCATGAAAATAGCTCTTTTACTTAGCTCTTTTATAAAATCAACATTGTGAGAAACCATGATAATAGTTGTTTTAAACTCTTTATTGATTTTTTTAATCGAATTAGAAATTAGTCTCAATGTTATTGGATCCAAATCACCAAATGGTTCATCTAATAGTAAAATTTCAGGTTCAGAAACAAGAGCTAATGATAACATGGTTCTAACTTTTTGACCACCAGATAATTCATGTGATTTCCGATTTAAAATATCTAATGTTAAATCTAAAGCATCGAATAATGGTTTAATTTCTTCTTTAACAGCTTTTTCAGGGAATTTTGGAAACAATTCATCTAAGATATCTGGTTCTAATCCAATTTTTTCTAACCTTGATTTAGCTTCGGCTTCGGGTAAATCAGTTAGTTGATATAAGGCATCTAATAGCTCATCTCCTAATCCTAATTCTTTAGCTTTCTTTTTTGCATCATCAACAACATATTGATTCTTAAAGCCTAATTTTGTAGCTAATTGGTCTCTAATAGTAGCATGATGAGAAAGAGCAAACTCTTGATGCATAATTCCTATTTTTCTTCTAACTTCCATTCTATTTATGTTAGGTTTATTAATATCTACCCATATATCCTCAGAGTCAGGATTTTTATCAGCTCTTAAATCTTTTTTTAATTTAAATAAAACTTCTCCTTTATCTGGATGTTCAAGTCCACCTAACATACGAAGAAGAATGGTTTTTCCAGCTCCACTTGGTCCAAGTAAAGTTAAGATATCTCTCTTTTTAACTCCAAAATCTACATCTTCAATTTCTAAAACATTTCCTCCTTTTAAAAGGAAAAATCTTTTTTCTAAGTTCTTTGCTTTAATAATGGTTTCATCACTAACTGTAGAGTCTAATTCTACTTCATCTTCTAAATCACTTAAGAAATCTTTGGTAATTGAATCTACATCTCCTTCTTCTTTAATCTCACCATTCTCTAGTAAAATTAAACGATCAGCTAAGTATCTATGAACTTCTGGTAAATGTGAAATCAAAATTACAGTGACGCCTAATTCTTTATTTATTCTCTTTATCGAATCTAAAATATCTTGTTTAGTTTTAGGACATGCCATTGTAGCAGGTTCATCTAATAATAGAACTTTAGGTTTTTTAGCTAATTGACGAGCCATGATAAGTCTTTGTTTTTCACCACCACTAAGTACTGGAGCAAAATGATTAATCTTATGTTCAAGACCTACAACTTTTAAGATAGTGGTTGCTTCTTCTGCAAACTCATCAATGGCATATTCAAAGTCTGTCATAGCTTCATCACCATATTTTGCACCATATAATTTTCTAATTACATTATCAAGACTAGTTTCCGGCCATAAACCGAAAGATCTTTGTAGGTGAATAGCTGTGGCTTTTTTTAATTTATTAAAGTAAAAAGTGCTTGAATCACTAGCTACTTCAATATCATCCATCTGAATTTTCCCACTATCAAAACTTTCTACTCCTCGAAGTATTCTAAGTAGGGAAGTTTTTCCAGAACCACTAACTCCAATGATACCTAAGATTTCCCCTGTGTTTACCTCTAAATTAACATTTTTCAGAGCTGATACCTCATCTCCATTATCTAATTTGTAAGTTTTAGTAAGATTTTCAATTTTTATCATTGTTTTCACTTTAATAAGTTTATTAATTATTTTAAATTTGATTATTTCATTATCTTAGTAATTTTATTATTATTTCTTTTTTTTTAACTATTTGAATATATTTAATTAATTATTTCATAACTATGAATTTTATAATATTTATTTTTTAATATTTTTAACCATTTCTTAAATTTTTTATAAAAATATTAAAAATATATAAATTTCTTTCATTTAAGAATATTAGAGATATTTATATAAAAATAATAATTCATCAAAATTTTTTTAAAATAAAATAATAAAAATTATATTAAAAAATAACTTTTAGTATATTTCTTTAAAAT
>WRNS01000294.1 GCA_009776495.1 Methanobrevibacter sp.
AAAAAAAAAAAAAAAATTAAGGTTTATTATTAGAGATTTTTAGTGATATTTAGATTTTAAAAAAGTATACACAAAAAAAGCTATTATTAATGCTAAAACAATTGGTAAAATAATGTATAAAACATTTAATAATAAATAAACAATTACTGCTCCAATAAGAACCGCTAATATCAAATATACTAAATCTTGTAATTCCATAATAAATTATTGTAATAAATAGTATATAAACCATTTTGAATAATATTTTAAGTAAAATTAAATAAAATTTTAAAAAATTTTAATTCTAAACTCATTTTTAAAAAAAATTAAGCAGATTATCAATGAGTTGAAATAGGAATATGAATAAAATATATAAATATAAAAAATTATTAATGAGGAAATATGAATGATAGACAATCTTGAAGATTTAAAAAATAAAGCAGTTGAATTTAAACAAGAAATAAAAAGAGAAGGTTTAACTCTTTCAATAGGAGATGGGGAAGAAACATTTAGGATCTCTGGAATTGGTGAAAAAGCTGTGAAAATTGAAAAATATATTAAATATGAAGAAATGTTTGAAGCTGTTGAAGAAAACAGAGATGATAGTTTAGCAATAGCTATAAAAAAAGTAATTGAAGAATTTGAACCTTCTGATGAATAATATTATGGAAAATTTTTATTATGAAAAAAACTTCTTTTTAGGTAAGAAAAATAATTTTAATAATAATGATTTTTTTAAATAATCTGAAAAAAATGATTTAAATAAAAAATAAAAAAAATTAAATAAAAAATTAATTTAAATAAATCTAATTTAGAAAAAATTCTTTTTAATATATTATTTTTTAATATGTTAATTTTATTTCATGAATTATGGAGTAAATATATGTTTAATCCCTCAGAATTCATTAACGAAACTATTCAAAAAATTAAAAATGAAATTGGCGATGAAAAAGCTATTATAGCCCTTTCAGGAGGAGTTGATAGCTCTGTATGTTCAGTTCTTGTGAAAAAAGCTATTGGAAATAATTTAACAGCTATTTTTGTCAATCATGGTTTACTTCGTGAAGGAGAAGTAGAAGAGGTTTGTAGAACTTTTGAAGAAAGATTAAATTTTGTATATGTCGATGCTAGTGATGAATTCTTAGATGCTCTTGATGGAGTTAGTGACCCCGAAAAAAAGAGAAAAATTATTGGAAATGTTTTTATTGATGTTTTTGAAAGAGAAGCAAAAAAAATTCAGGCAAAATTCTTAGTACAAGGTACAATTGCTCCAGATTGGATTGAAAGTGAAGGACAAATAAAATCTCACCATAATTTAGCTTTACCTGGGGGAATAGTTTTAAAAGTTCTTGAACCAGTTAGAGATTTATATAAAGGAGAAGTGAGAAAAATAGGACTGGAATTGAATCTTCCAGAAGAATTAATTTATAGACAAGCTTTTCCAGGTCCTGGACTTGCTGTAAGAGTTATAGGTCCCTTGACCAGAGAAAAGTTAGCTATTTGTAGAAAAGCCGATGAAATTGTAAGAGAAGAAATAGAATCAGCAAATCTTGGAAAAAATTTATGGCAATACTTCGCTGTACTAACTGATACAAAGGTTACTGGAGTTAGAGAAGATCAAAGAAACTATGGATATTTAGTGGTTTTGAGATTTGTCACATCAGATGATGCCATGACAGCTTTTGTTCCTGAGTTACCTTGGGAAATTATTAAAACGATTTCTAAAAGAATTACTTCTGAAATATCCGATGTTACTCATGTTTCCCTATCTTTAAGTGATAAACCACCGAGTACTATTGAATTTGAATAGCTATTATCTATGAATTCAGATAACAATATAAATTAATTTGATTATTATGAACTTAAATCTTAAAAAAAACTTTTGATGAGCTATTATGAACTAAATCTATAAAAAAATTTATAATGTGATATAATGAATTCTATAAACCCCCAAGAAGAAAAAACTAAATTTTGTATTTATTGTGGAAAGCAAATCCCGATAAATGCAAAAAAATGTAGCTATTGTTTAAAATGGTTAGACGATGAACTTTCACCACCTAATCTTAATACCAATGCCAATTCCCCAGATAACATTATAAAAAATAACACAAGTATAGCTACCAACTTAGAAAATCAAAATTATAATAGAAATCCTAGAGTAAATCCTCCCTCTTATCAAAATATTAGCGAATATTCAAAAGTTTTACCTATGAGAAGATTTTATCTACTCATGATACTTACTGGTGGTTTATACAGTATTTATTGGTTTTATAAAAATAGTTGCTATTTGAGAGATGTGTTTGGAAAAGATATTAGTGTTGGTTTGAGAACGTTTGTATTCGCACTTATTCCATTTGCTGACATTGTAGTATTCTATGAATTATTAAGTGAAATGAAAAACATCATAGAGGAAAAAGGATTAGAAGTTTATTCTCCAGGAATAAATACTTTGATTTTATATTTTGTTCCATTCGTTGGAATGTGGGTCTATATAAATGTTCAAGAATCTTTCAATGATTTTTGGAGAATTCAAGAACCTCACCTTCCAGTCAGACGAGAATTTGATAATGGTGAAATATTAGCTATGATCTTATTGTTTATAGTAATATTTGTTTTCGCATTTTTAATAATTATTATTTGGGCCTATTTATTATCCTACCCAACTTATTATTAAAACATTCATCAATCCTTTATTTTATTTCATTTTTTTTTTTATTTATTATT
>WRNS01000295.1 GCA_009776495.1 Methanobrevibacter sp.
ACTTTTAATAATTATAATTTTATTAAAAATAATGATAATTCTAGCATAAGTAACGATTATTATTATTATTTTAATTAATGATTATTATTTTTATAATTAAAGATAATTCTATCTGTTTTTTTGTTAATCAAAAATATATTATAATCATTTTTAAAGTTGAACTATTGTAATTTTAGTGAAAATATGAAAATATTATTTGTTGGTGCAAGATTATTTGATGATATATTTTTTTATCTTAAAGAAAAAGGAATAAAAAGTATATTAACAGAATCAAATAAAGATTCCCCAAATTTGGAACTTGCAGATGAATCCTTTATTGTTCCAAGAGGAATGGAAAAGCCTATGGAAATAGCTATTTCGAAAAAGGTTGATGGTGTCATCCCATTAATTGGAATAGACCCTCCTTTAAAAGATGTAGCTATTATGAAAAAAGAACTTGAATCAAATCATAATATTCCAGTAATAGCTTCTAATTTGAAGGCTGTAGAAATTAGTTCTGATAAAATTAAAACAAAAAAATTTTTTAAAAAATATTCTATTGACACTCCAAATTATTTTCTATCTAACAACTTAAAAGAATTAATTAAAAGAGTAAAAAATGGATCTTTTGAATTGGATTTTCCCATAGTTTTAAAGCAATCAACAGGTCAAGGTGGAAAAAACATAAGAATAGCAAAAAATTTAGAAGATATAGAGGAGTATTCTTATGAATTTGATAGTGCAATTTTTGAAGAGTATATTGAAGGATCTGAAATTTCAATAGAAGTTTTATCTTATAAAAACCACGATAAAAAAGAAATTTTTCCTTTAACTCCTGTTTATAAAGGTGAAACAACTATAGAAGGGATTCACCCTTTAAATAAACTTCGCTATGCTCCATGTGAGATAGAAGGTTTAGACAATAATTATATTAGAAAAATAGCTACTAAAATTGCTGAATGTTTAGACAGCGAAGGAACAATAGATATTGATTTCATCTATTCAAAAATTAATGAAAAATTATTTGCAATTGAAATTAACTCTCGTCCTAGTGGAACAAGATACTTAACAGCAGCTAGTTCTGGGATTAACCCTTTAATTAAACTTGTTGACATGATAACTGGGGAATTTAACATTGATTCCATTGAAAAAGAAATGAAAAATTATTTTGCCTTAGAGATTCCAATTGGTAATTATTCTGGTTTGAAACCTAATGAACCCTTGAAAAAATTCACTAAAAATTCTTTTGTAGTTCATGGTCCCATTGATTATGAAAGAATCACCATCAGTGGTGAGATGAAAAAAACTGTAGAAAAAATAGCTAATGATACTGTAGGTGATCTTTGGAGAAAACCTGAATAGCTGATGAAATGTTGGTGGTTTTTCTCAAATTATTAATAAGAATAATTTATATATTACTTTTAATATTATTTACAATTAATAAAAATATTAATATTAATTGAAATTAGATTTTACTTTAAAAAAAATATTAAATAAAATAAGATTTTACTTTAAAAACTATTTATATTGATTATTTAAGTGATGAAAATGATAGAGCTTGATATATTAATTTTATTTTTAATAACATTTTTTACAACAGTATTTTTTACTTATTTTGCTCGTAAATTACTGATTGATGCAAATATTGCGGATAATCCTATTGTATCGGAACATAGGCATAAATCGGGCACTCCTACAATGGGAGGAATAGCTTTATTAATTTCAATGTTATTTTTAGCTTCAATTTATTTTAAAAATTTTTATATTCTTATCACTTCTTTGTTATTTGTAACTGCAGGAATTGTTGGATTATTAGATGATTTATTAGGGCTTAAAGTTAAAGAAATGCAAAAACTCATTAAAAATATCACAACAAAACCCTTAGCTATTGGTCAATTAGTTTTATCTCCAGGGGAGGAAGCAAGAGCAGCTACTGAAAAAGCTAAAAGAGAAGTGGATAATTTAATCAGTGATAAAAAGCTTAAACTTGTTGCCGAAGTTCCAATAAAAAATGAAATTAGTGAAACTAAAAAAATAATAGCTCAAATTGTTATAGGTGTTTTTTTAGTTGTTACTGGTTCTGTAACAACATTAGGTGGATTTACTCTAGGATTATTAGCTATTCCAATTGTTATTATCGGTATCGTAGGAGCATTAAATGCCATAAATTTAATCGATGGTATGGATGGCTTAGCTTCTGGAATAATTTTTATATCCTCTCTATTTTGTGGAATTTTTCTATACATAAATGGAAATTTTGAAGCTATTTTTCCTTTTGCAATTTTATCTTCTTTGACATTAGGTTTTTTAGTATTTAACAAATTTCCAGCTTCAATTTTTATGGGAGATACTGGTTCTTTTGCTTTAGGAGCAGGATATGCAACTGCCGTTTTAATTACAGATATTCCTTATTTTGGA
This sequence comes from Methanobrevibacter sp., assembly GCA_009776495.1. GTDB lineage: Archaea > Methanobacteriota > Methanobacteria > Methanobacteriales > Methanobacteriaceae > Methanorudis. The sequence goes on from WRNS01000295.1 coordinate 2,398, forward strand.
GTTTTAGCATTAGCTGTTCCAATTTTATCAGCAATTGTTAGTTTAATGCACAGAGCAAAAATTATTAGATTACCTACAGAACCCTTACATCATACTTTACACCACAATGGACTTAGTGAACAAAAAATTGTCTTTAGCTATTGCTTATTAACTGCAGTTGTTTGTGTTATAGGGATTTTAATTGATTATTATGTATTTTTGTAATCTAAATTTTATTAATCTAAATTTTTTTAATCATTAAATTTTTTATAATCTAAATTTTTTTAATCTAAATTTTTTTAATCGTTAAATTTTTTTAATCA
>WRNS01000296.1 GCA_009776495.1 Methanobrevibacter sp.
TTCATTTATATTAATATCAACACTTTATTTAAAAATATTCATTCATTGTGGAATAAATAAAAATTAACATTCAATTTAAAAAAAAAATTGATTAAAAAATTATTTATAAAAACTTTAAAACTTATTAAAAATGGAAATAAAAGTCAATTGAAAATAATTAGCTAAATTAAATGGATAAATAAATAAATAAAAATTTAATAGAAAAATCTTTTGACTTAAATAAATATATAGATTAAAACTCAAAAATAATAATTAAATATCTAAAAGTTTAGTGATGGAATGAAAATAGCTATAGTTTCTGGAAAAGCAGAAGGTCCTACAAAATTAAATTCATTTGATAATGCTCTGTTGGATGCAGGTATTGGGAATGTTAACTTAATAAAAGTATCGAGTATGTTGGATAAAAATACTCAAATCAAGAAATTACCAAAGTTAACTCCAGGTTCAATGATAAATTGTGTTCTCTCCTGTATTTCTTCGGATAAAAATGGGGATTTAATTTCGGCAGCAGTAGCTATAGCTATTGGGGATAATTTAGGATGCGTTGTAGAAAATTCGAAAATTAACCTGAACCCTGAAGAAATTAGAAAGGAATCAATAGATATGGTTAAATATATGATGGAAGTTAGAGGAGAAACTATCCAAGAACTAATTGTTGAAGAAATAAATCATACTGTTGAAAATATAGGGACAGTAGTAGCATCAGTAATTTATTTAGATTAAAAGATATAGTTAATTGTTAAATAATCAATCATACATACTGTGGCTAATAATCAAATAATCTAATCAATCATACTGTAGGTGAATGAAATGGATAGCAAGGAAAAGGAAATTTGCAAGGAAATTTCTAAAAAAATTATTGAAAATGTGGAAAAAAGAATCATGCCCCATGTTGGAAAAGCTGAATCTGGAAAATACATGAAAATGGGAGCCGATGGTACATCTACAAAATATATAGATTTAATAGCTGAAGAAGAAGTTGTGAAAATTCTTAAAAACTTGGATTTTACTACTTACTTGATAAGTGAAGAAATAGGAGAACTTAAACTCGGTCGTGGGAAAGAAGAGAAAATCAACATTTTTGAAGAAACGTCCAAAAACCACAAAAGAGATGAAAATTCAAAAGTAAAGTTTTTATTTTTAATCGATCCTCTTGATGGAACTAATAATGCTATAAAAAATATTCCAATTTACGGTATGTCTATAGCTGTTGCTGAACTTCCTGAAGAGGGTGTAGCTACTTTAAAAGACATTAAAATAGGTCATGTGAAAGATTTTTATAAAGGAGATCTTTATGAAGCTACAGAAGGAGAAGGTGCTAAGTTAAATGGAAAATCTATTAAGCCATCTGCAGAAGAAAGTATTGGTAAAGCAATGATAGGAGGATATATAAAGGGGCCATCTCATGATATTTTTAAGCTAATTCATAAAGTAAGATTAGTTAGACTCATAGGTTGCGTTGCTGTGGAATTTTCTTATGTTGCAAATGGAAAATATGATATTTTTATGGATATGCGAAAAAGTAGAGTAATGGATATTGCAGCTGCAAAACTAATAGCTGAAGAATCAGGAGCAATAGTAACTAACTATAATGGGGAAGAACTAAACAATCCACTTACTATATCTGAAAAAACATTTTTAGTTAGCTCAGGGAATCAAAAAATACATGATAAAATCGTTAAAATACTTTGTGAATACGAAGATAAAGCTATAGAAACCATTGGAATTATAAGCAGATTAGATCTCCCTGAAGCAATATTACTCGCAGGCAAAGTAATTCAAACACTGTTAAAGCGTGAAATTAAAGTTAAAGTAGAAAAACCATTAGCTACTGAACTAGAAAAATTGAAAAATAGTCTTGAGCTAGAAACTATATTGAAAAATATAGAAAAAAACAATCCTAGAGTAGCTAATGAAATAAAAGATTTGAATCTTACTAGTAATTTTGAAGAATTAGGAGTAGAAACTGAAGATCTTCACTCAGATATGCTTATCACACTTGGAGGGGATGGAACAATTCTTCGAACACAAAAACATTTAAATGAAAATGAAATTCCTATTTTTGGAATAAATATGGGGACAGTTGGTTTTTTAACTGAAGTTGAAGTAGAAGATGCATTTAATGTCTTGGATTCTGTCTTGAAAGGAGACTATTATAAAGAAAAAAGAACACAGCTATTAGTTTCACATGAAGGGCAAGTATCTAATGCACTAAATGAAGTCGTTATAATGACTGAAAAACCAGCGAAAATGTTAGATTTTGAAGTTCAAGTAGATGGTGAAGTTGTAGAAGAATTTAGAGCTGATGGGTTAATATTAGCTACACCAAGTGGTTCAACTGCTTATTCTATGTCTGCAGGAGGCCCTATTGTCGATCCAAAAGTTGGAGCATTTATAATAATACCTATATGTCCTTATAAATTAGGTTTCCGAGCATTTATCGTTTCGAATGAAAGTGAAATTAAAGTGAAATTATTGAAAAAAGGTAAAAAAGCTGTTTTTGTTATGGATGGTCATGTTAACAAAGAAGTTAATTATTTAGAAGAAATAAATTTCAAAAAATCTGAAAATGATGCCTACTTCATAAGAACTAATGATAAAGATTTCTATCAAAAAGTTAAAGAAAAGTTAACTGAAGGCGGAGTTTAATCATTTAAAGAATTAAAGAATAAAAGAATAAAAGAATAAAAAAA
>WRNS01000297.1 GCA_009776495.1 Methanobrevibacter sp.
AAAATTAAATAAAAAAGAAAAAAATAGAATAAATTACAAAATAAAATTAAATAAAATAAAAAAAATCATAATAATGAAAAATTAGAAAAAAATATTGTACACAAAATACTAACAAATATTATAACAAAAAGTACAATTTTGTACACAAAATGCAAACAAATATTATAATAAAAAATACAACTTGTACACAAAATGGTATTAAAACACTATTATTTTTTATAATCAACTATATACTCCATATTATTTTTTATAATCAACTTTATACTCCATGTTATTTTTTATAATCCACTTTGTACTCATGTTATTTTTTATAATTAACTTTATACTCTAATATTAGATCTTTACCTAAAGAAAAGCTATTTTTCAAATCTAAATTGATAGCTTCACTCATATAATCAAAACCATCTCCATCAAAAAAAGTTTTTGCCAATCGTCCTCCAACGATCATTGGTGCAATAGCTATTTTAATTTCATCAATTAATCCTTCTTTAATCATGGAAAAGTTTAAAGTTGATCCACCCTCAAGCATTAATGCTTCAACTCCATTTTCATATAAATATTCCATTAAATCTTTTAAATTTACTTCTTCTCCCTTAGAATAAAAGACATCAGCTACTTTTTGAAGATTTTCACAATTTTCTTTTGATTTTGAATGGTTTTTCACATTATTGGAAACAGCTATTATTGTTTTAGCATCATCATTTAAAATTCTTGAATTAAGAGGAGTTCTTGCTTTACTATCAACTACAACACGAACAGGATTATTTTCTTTTTTTGAAGGAATTTTATGAACAGTTAATCTGGGATCATCAGCTATTACCGTGTTTATCCCCACCATTATCCCATCAACTTCTTTTCTAAGCTTGTGAACTCTTTCAAGATCTTCCTTACTGGAAATTTCTGAACTTCCTGTTTTAGTAGCTATTTTCCCATCTAAAGTCATAGCTGCATTTAATATGACATAAGGTTTCATAAAAACACCGAAATCAAAATTTAAATGAAATAATAAATAATTTTATAATAAAAATATAATTGAAAATCGAAATAGAAAATGTATTAAGTAAAAATACTGAGTCTATCAAGCTTAAGAATAGATTTAATATTTGTCTTATAAAGAATAGGATCTAAATATAAACATAGCTTGTGGTCAGCTGTGACAAAGATTAAGTCACAGATAGTTAAACCTAAATCATGAGCATCTAAACAAATTTGCCAATCAGGATAATGAATTTTGTTGTTAATAAAAAGTTTTTTTGTATCATCATGATTAGATGTTTTGGGATGGAGCATTAATTTCTCTTCACACTTTCTGAATTTTAAAAAAGAGCGTATACGGAAATTTAAAGATAATTTATCTAAATAAATGACTAAATCATGTTGTGATACGTCATACCACATTTCATCCTCAAAAATATCATATATCACTTTAAATTTATCAATGATTTCTTTTCCATCATAATTTAATCTAATTGGTATATCTTTCACAATATTTAGAAAATCATTCATTAAAAAAGAATTTTTTTTAGAATCAGTGATTTTATCTTTAGTGTTATTTAAAAAAATTATGTATTCTTGGACTAATTTTTGCAATATATTTGCACATTCATCTTTTACTGTGTCGGACCAATAACTTAATTCATTTTTATTGAATAAATTTTTTGCTTTTTCATGCCAAGGTTCCCATCTAAAGATATATCCAATACAAACATTTGTATCAAAAAAGAAAGTCATTAAATCACTTATCACTTACAAATTAATAGAATCATATAATTGTTGAACAATATTGTTAAATTTATCATCAGGAGATGCTATTTCAGTGTAAAATTTCATTTGATAATCAAAAAAAGTCTTCCTAAAGACATCATACACATTAAGATATTCTTCATTTTCAGAAAGTTTAGATAAATTGACTGATTTATCTAATTTAAGGATATTATCAATGTGTTTGATAAATACATCAAGAACATTATTTAAGAAATGAAGTTCTTTATTATCAATATCAGAAACATTTTTATCAAGAATGGTTTTTATCATAGTCTGTATTTCTAAAAAGGAGTAGTATTCATTCATAAGAGGAATATTTTTTAATTTAATCAAAAACTTTTCTGTTTTTTGGTATACATCGTTTAATGCACGATCATATAAAAAATTTTCAAACGAATTCTTCTTCTTTTCCACTGCCTCAAAGTTATGAACATCCTCTTTATTTTCCAGTTGAATCCTATTTTTTTTCAATTCTTCAGGTAATTTTTTAATATACTCAATAGGAGCTATCAAATCATCTTTAATGTGCATAGAATGAACTTTGTATAAAGTTCTATTTCCCTGAGAGTACATATTATTCCTTTTTTATAATAATCTATTTACTTTAATACCTGCAATAAAATAATTATTTCAATTTTTTTACTATTTCAATAATTTATTTAATTTGGATAATATATTTTCCTATAATTATTTAATTAGTATAATTTCATTCATTAAAACTCATAATTATAAAATATTTAATAAGTCAAGTAAAATTTTAAGTTAAATTATCGATGTATTTATTATATTAATGAAATATATAAATGTTTTATTAATTTAGATATTATTTTTTTCTTTCAATTGCAAAATAAAGATTTAATTAAAAAATTAACTTGAAATAGTAAAAATCATTCCAAATAAAATAAAAATCATTCCAAATAAAAT
>WRNS01000298.1 GCA_009776495.1 Methanobrevibacter sp.
ATAAACTTAAATAATAATACAAATTTATTTTGGGTTATAGTTAAAATTATGAAATTAAAGGTGAAATCATGAAATTTCTACTTAAGGGGACAATAACATTTAATAAAAATGCCGAAGAAGCTGAAGAAGACATAGCTAATTTTATTCAAGATTCCAGTAAAGAGCTACTGCTTCGAGGTGTGAAGGAAGGTGAAGAAGAAAAAGGAGCGAGAATAACAAAGTGGAGTATTGAAGAAAAGGTTCTTCATCTTGAAATTGAATCTGGAACTAAAGTTCGCTCTCATGATGGACTACTTAGGCTAAAAAATCCATTGAGCAAGTTACTTGGAAAAAAATATCATTTAGGAATTAGAAGTTTGCATATTGACTCCTACACAGTAGCTATTCCCACTGGAAACGAAGAGTATGAAATTGATAAAAATTTAGCTAAAGACCTTCCTCAAATCTCTGATTTACAAATCAAAGGAAATGAAGTGATCATAACAATAAATAACATAACTGAATCTGAAATTAAAAAACAAACTGTAAATAGAGTGATAAAGCATATAGCTACAAAAAAAGAAGATACAGCTATAGATAAATATGAAAATATAGATAAAGATGCGACTAAAGAAAAAGATGCAACTATAGATAAAGATGAAACTATAGATTATGCTGAAAAACAAGATTTAACTTTCACGGTTACTAAATCTACACCTGGTGAAATAATAGATAGAAGCCCTGAATTTAAGACCTATTTTACAGGAGATGTTACAGAAAAAGCTATTGAACTTGGTTGGATAAAAACATTTCCAGGAAGGGGACAATGGTTCTATGGACCACAAATGACACTTCTGCAAAGGATTTTTGAAGATATTTTTACCGGAAAAATTATGGATAAAATGGGATTTGAAGAATGTTTATTTCCAAAGTTAATCCCTATCCCTACCATGGATAAAATGAGATATTTAGATGGACTTCCTGAAGGAATGTATTATTGTAGTGCACCAAAAAGAGATCCTGAGCTTTTTAACAAGTTTAAAACAGACTTAGCTATTAATAGAGAGGTGCCAATGGACTTATTAAAAGAAGGTCTTAAAGACCCTTCTTATGTTTTAGCTGCTGCTCAATGCGAACCATTCTATGAATTCTTATCTCACGAAGTTATAGATGAAAAAAACTTACCTATAAAGCTTTATGATAAAAGTGGTTGGACTTATAGATGGGAATCTGGTGGAGCTAAAGGTATAGACCGAGTTCATGAATTCCAAAGAATTGAATTGGTTTGGGTAGGATCTCCTGAAGAAACAAATAAAATCAGAGATGAAACTCTAGAATTATCCCATGAAATAGCTAATGAACTTGAACTTGAATGGTACACAGAAATTGGAGACGACCCATTTTACCTTGAAGGACGTAAGGTTGAAAACAGAGGCATAGAATTCCCTGATGTTCCAAAGTATGAAATGAGACTTAAAGTTCCAGGTCGGGAAAAGGGAGTAGCTGTTGTTTCTGCCAATGTCCATGGAACCCACTTTGTTCAAGGATTTTCTATAAAAGAAGCCCATCAACATAAAATCTGGACAGGTTGTACTGGTTTAGGTTTAACACGTTGGTTGTTTGGATTTTTAGCTCAAAAAGGATTTGACATGGAAAATTGGCCTGATCTTGTTCAAAAGAAATTTAAAGATGTAAAAGTTCCTAAAATATTAACTTGGCCATAGCTAATTGTAATACTTTTGAATTTAAAAATGATAAAATTTTTATTCTAAAATTTAATTTTAATTGTGAATTTAGACAATAATTTCAAAAAATTTAAAAACATTAAATATAAATAAACTTTAATATAAAGATATTACAATAATTAAATTCTTAAATTATCCCATCTAAAGTGTTAATATGTATTGTCAAAATCATCCGAACAAAGAAAGTGTAGCTACTTGTGTAGTTTGTGGGAAATCGATCTGCGAGGACTGTGGATTAAACATTGCAGATAAAGATTATTGTCATGAATGCGTAACTGAAATTGTAGCTACAGGAGATTCAAATAGAACTAAAACACGTGGAAAACTGCAAAATAATTCGGATAAATCACTTGAAAAAAAATATGAAAGATATTTAGACGAGTTATATTATAAAGAAGATAATGTATCTAGCAATGAAAATACTATTGAAGTAATCCCATTAAAGGAACAATTAGCTATGGATGAGGCAGCAAATGGCTCTATAATTAGCAAACCTAGACAACCTACTGAACCAACCCCGGATAAAGAAATTCCTCAAAAAAATACTGATAAATTCGATTTAAAAAGTGTAACAGTCAGTGCTAAGGATAATAATAAAAAAAATCGGCGTTCATTACACCCTCACATCCAAAATGAACAAAAAAAGAAAAAAGAAAAAGAAGGAGAATCTACCACAACTGAGATAATCTTGACCCTTATTTTAATTTTTCTGATAATACTCGTTGTTTCATACATCATATACTTGTTTACATTGGCACAGGCATATCCAAACTTTTTTGATGCTGTATATGCATTATTTAGCAATCCTGCTGAAATAATTAATAATATCTTTTCCTAAATAATTATTTTATATTTTAACTTTAATTTTTAAATAAAATTTTAGAATTAAAAAAAATTTTATAAAGAATAAATAAATTTAAAAAAAAATATTAAAAAAAAAATAATTCAATAAAGAATTAATAA
>WRNS01000299.1 GCA_009776495.1 Methanobrevibacter sp.
TTTTTTTCATGAAAATTTTTATTATTAATAATATTTTTAAAATTATTAAAAAAATTAATAAATTATTACTTAAAATTACAATTAAATTGTAAAAAATTTATAAATTGAAGTAAAGTTTATTTAATTTAAGTTAAAGCTTAATAAGTTTAGTAAGGTTTACCAAGTTTAATTAAGGTGATTATATAAGATTTTTACGCGTTGGAATTGATGATACAGATTCTCCAGAAGGAATGTGTACAACCTACTTAGCTTGTCATATTATTAATCAGTTAAAAGAAGAAAACATAGCTATTTCTGGCTATCCACGACTTATTCGGTTAAACCCATTTGCAAGATTTAAAACTCGTGGAAATGGAGGAATTTCATTTAAAATAGCTATTGATGAAGAAAATAATCAAAATTCAAATAATACTTATCATAATGAAACTGAAGAAAAAGGGAGTAAAATCCAATTAGCTAAAAAAATCATCCTGAAAAACATTGAAGAGTTATCTCAAATGGCTCATGAAAATACAAATCCTGGAGTGGTATTTTACGAAGGGGAAATATCTGAGAATATGAAAAACTATGCTATGCGAGCAATCTACTCAATAATTTCGATTAAAGAAGCAGAAGATTTTGCAAAATCGATTGGAGCTGAAATTCATAAATTTAAAAAAGGAAGAGGAATCATTGGTTCTCTTGCAGCAATAGCTTGTCCACTAGAAGATTATACTTATGAACTCCTAGCTTATAGAATAAAAGAGAACTATGGCAAAGAAAGGAATATTGATAATTTATCTGTAGTTGAAATGGATAAAAAAACATTTCCAGAAACATTTGAAAACATTGATTATAATAATGGATACATAGCTATTGAACCTAAAACTCCATGCCCTATCCTTTATGGAGTACGGGGTGAATCACCAGATGCTCTAAAAATAGCTAAAAATATTGTAAAAGTTAATGAAACTATTGATTCTGTTTGTATTTTCAAGACTAATCAGCATACAGACATGCACCTTCAAAAAATAGCTAAAATAAAGGATATGAAAAAATATGGATGTTATATATTTAGTGGGAGAGTAAGTAAAAATCCTCATGTTATCGAGGGAGGACATATTTTTTTCTCTTTAAAAGACGATTCAGGGGAGATTGAAGCTGCTGCTTATGAACCAACTAAGGAATTTAGGAAAATAATTAAAAAACTTGTAAATGGTGATGAAGTTCAGCTATTTGGTGGAATTGGTTGTGGTGGAACATTTAACATAGAAAAAATAAAAATCATATCTTTAACTAAAATACAAGATTTTAAAAATCCTATGTGCCATTGTGGTAAAAGAATGACATCAGCAGGATTAAATAAAGGATTTAAATGCAAAAAATGTGGATATAAACTTCCTAATGGAAAAAAAATAGCTATTGAAGAGAAACGAGAATTGGTTGAAAATAAACTTTATGAAACTCCTGTTTCAGCTAGACGACACTTATCTAAACCTATTTGTAGAATGAATAAATGAGATTTTAAATGATTGTAAGAAAACTTTCAAAATTTGCCATAAATTTAAAATATGAAGATATTCCTCCAGTAACAATAGAAAAAGTCAAAACATGTTTTATTGACTTTTTAGGAGTAGCTAATAGGGGATTTCACGATGAAAGTGTTCAAATACCTATTCAATCGCTCAAACAATTGGATCCATCTTTTATCTCTGAGGATAATAGATGCTCTGTAATTGGTAATGGATACGCTAATGTGAATAATGCTGGTTTTATAAATGGAATTTCTGCTCATGGACTCGATTTAGATGATGGCCATAGATTTGCTCAAATTCATCCAGCTTCTGTTGTTTTTCCTGCTGCATTAGCTATTTGTGAAGCAGAAGATTTAAATGGTTTGGAGTTTTTAGAAAGCATTGTTTGTGGCTATGAAATAGCTATTGTTCTTGGAAAATTAGCTAATCCACATCACAGAGAACAAGGATTTCACAGTACTGGAACAATAGGAACGTTTGCCTCTGGAATTACAGTAGCTAAGCTTTTAAAATTAGACCTGAATCAAACTATAGCTACACTTGGCTTGTGTGGAACTCAATCTTCTGGTCTTTTAGAATCAGATCATCAGGGCACTATGGCAAAACAATTACACGCTGGAAAAGCTGTTTCAAATGGAATTTTATCTGCATATTTAGCAAAAAATGGGTTTACAGGAGCAGAATCTATTATTGAAGGAGATGAAGGATTTTTAAAAGCTATGGCTAAAACATCTTATGATGAAATATGCAATAAACTAAAAAGTGATGAAAATTATTTAAAAAGCTTTTTAGATAAGGAACTTGGTAAATTCCATATAAATGATGTTTATTTTAAAAAATATCCTTTTTGTAGACATTTACATTCTTCAATCGATTCAGTTTTACATATAAAAAGAAAATTAGTATATGAAAATAAGGAATATAATCTTAATAATTTTAAAGCAGAAGATATCGAGGAAATAATTATAGAAACTTATAAAATAGCTTCAGAGCATAATAACTATTCTCCAAAAAATAAAGAATACTTAAAACAAAGTTTGCCCTTTGCAATAGCTATAGCTATTCTTTATGATGATTTTAATCTGGAAACTATTGATAAAATTGATTTTAATAATCATGATTTTAATAATATTTTAAAAAAAATCATTA
>WRNS01000300.1 GCA_009776495.1 Methanobrevibacter sp.
AAAAAAATCTTCGAAAAAGAATTCAAAAATTTTTAAAATAATAATGGACTGACCGGGATTTGAACCCGGGGCCTCCGCCATGCCAAGGCGACGATCTACCATCTGAGCTACCAGCCCATGATATTATATATAATATATGTTGAACAAGGCATACTATACTATTAATTATTTTTTTAATATTTATATTTAATGTTTTAATTTTTGATATGGAAATTTATTTCTTCGCCATATCATAAGTATTTTCAATGATTATATTAAAAAGATCATCAGTTTTAAGTTCTTTGTGGGTGTTGGGATATACCAGTAAGCTTAATGCTTTATTTATGATTTCTTCTGTTTCATTTAAACGGAACATTAATCCTTGGTTGATATAAAATTGATCCACAGATAAAGGAACTCCAGGATAGCAGGAAATAATTGGAGTTTCTAATATAGCAGATTCTCTATTCATTGTTCCTCCAGCTCCAATCATAAGATCACATTTTTTAATTATACTTGATGTGTCAACAGGAGGTTTTAAAATGGTAACGTTTTCTATACCTTCAAAAATAGCACTTTGTTCCTTAAATCTTGGCAAGATTAAAATATTTGCATAATCTTTCAACACATCCACAACAGGAGAAAGAACTGATTTTCTACAGTCAGCATCTAAATAAGATGCGAGAGAAGGTTCAGGTCTCATTAAAATTGTTTTTGGTAAAGTTATTTTTAAATTAAGATCTTTGAAAATATTTTCATTATATTTAAAACTTTTAAAATGGAGAATCTCTGAGGTTCCATTGTATCTAATAATTTTGTTCGGATCTGCTCCATAACCTAATAGTTTCCAAATATCAATAATTTTCGGAGCTATTATTCTATTGCACAAAGGTAAAGTGAGTTTATTTGCAGCTTCAGCATGTTCATTGTCTAAAATATATAAACTAGGAATTCCTAAGCCGAAAGAAATCCTTGGAAGCTCAATAGAATGTTTAGATAAAGCTATGTCAACTTTTTCATCCTTAATAATATCTACTAAATCATTAACTCTTTGAGTATTTTCTTTTAATTTATCAGCAAGACTAACACCATGCTTACCTACAGAAATAAAATCAATTCCATACATATCCATTAGCTTATGAATATCCCCAAAGTCTCTGCTAGTGATTATTAAATCCTCACCTTCATCTTGAAAAAAATGAATTAAATCTTTAAAAAACCTAACATGAGGAGCATTAGTAATATCAATCCAAATTTTCAAAACTTACCACCAAAATCTATTTTTATAATTATTGCTATTAATTAATATCTACTACATAGTTAATTTAAATTCTTCAATAACAAAAATAATAGCTACTGCTTAGCTAATTTAAATTCTTCAATAACAAAAATAATAGCTACTGCTTAGCTAATTTAAATTCTTCAATAACAGAAATAATATCTACTGCTTAGCTAATTTAAATTTTTCAATAACAGAAATTATTTCTTCTAATCCTTTACCTTCTTTAAGGCTTGTTTTTATTACTTCAACATTTGGGTTAATCTTTTGAGCATCTGAAATCATCTTGTTTTCATCTGCTCCAACAGCATTAGCTATATCCACTTTATTAATTATTACTAAGTCGGCACTTTGAAAGATAAAAGGATGCTTTTCAACTGTATCATCGCCTTCACTAACGCTGACTATCACAATTCGCATATGAGAACCTAAATCAAAGTCCACAGGACATATTAAGTTACCAACATTCTCAATGAATAAATAATCTATATTAGCTAAAGGAATATCATGAAATGCATGTTTTACTAAATGAGCATCGAGATGACATTCTTTTCCTGTATTTAAACCAACTACAGGAATATCAAATTTTTTAAATCTTCCTGCATCGAATTTACTAATAACATCTCCAGCAATAACTCCTATTGAACCATCCATATTTTGAATAAGTTCTTCGATGAGTGAAGTTTTTCCAGAACCAATTGCTCCTACAAAATCAATTCCAAATACATTATGATCTTCTAACATTTTCTGATTTTTATCAGCTAATTCTTTATTAGCCTTCATTATATTATGTTGAACCTCAATTTCAGCTATTTTATGCATATATTCACCTTATTCCACTAAATCTTATGATTTTTTTAAATATTTAATTATTTATTATTCATCATCCTTTTCTATGACAATATTTTTCACTGTGCAATCTTTTCCATTGATAATAGCTACTGGCATATTCCCACATTCAGGGCATTCCACTATGGGATTATAATGGTCTGTCTCATCGATATCAGCTTTTCCTTCAAAACCACATTTTGAACAGTTGATTTCAACTGGAATTTCTTCAATCAGGAATTTAGCCTTATTAGCTATTGTATCTTCACTTAAAATATCAAGCATGAACTTTATTTGCTCTGGGTTGATTAAAGCCATTTTTCCAATTTGAATTGTCACTTCAATAACTTCATTAGCTTCATTTTTTTCTGCATTTTCTAAAACAGCTTTTAATATGCCATCAGCCATTGATAATTCATGCATTAGTACACCTCTTAACTTAGAATAATAATTTATAATGATATTTTTTTATTTATTCAATGATTAATTCAATAATAATAATTATTTTTATTTTAATTTTCTTATTATATATCTTGATATATTTAAGTTTAACAATATTAATTAATTTAACTTAAA
>WRNS01000301.1 GCA_009776495.1 Methanobrevibacter sp.
TATTAAAAAAATATTAAAAAAATATTTTAATAAGATTTTTAATGAAGGAATATATACATAAAAAATTAATGTTTTATAATAATTAAAATCAATTGGAACTACATAGGAAGGTAATAGTTTGTTTGATTCTTTAAAAAAAAAGTTTTCAATCGCTGCAGGAAAATTAAACAATAAGGTTTCTAAAGAAGCTGAAGATGAAAATAATATTAAAGCTAATGATGAGGATATTGAAGTTCAAAAAACTATTGAACAATCTATAGAAGAGGAAAAAGATGAACAAATCTTAGAATCTGCAGATACCTTAGAAAATAAACAAATCAAAGAAACTGAAGAAACACTAAAAAATAAACTTAGCAAAGAAACCAAAGAGGATAATAAATCTTTAGATCCTGAAGAAGAAAAAGTTAGCTCTTCTGAAAATGAGGAAAAAGTTGAAAAATCTAAAGAGAGTAAATTCAGAGATAAAATAAAACTACCTTCATTTCAAAACTCTAAAGATGACTCTTATGAAGATGAGGATTCAGAGTTTAAAGAAGATTTAAAAACAGATTCTGAAGAAAAAATTGACAAAGCCGAAAAAGATGAAAACAAAGAAGAAACTGATGGAAAGAAAAAAAAATCAGGAGTTTTCTCTTTTATTCGTGAAAAAACTATTTCTGAGAAGGATGTAGATGATATCCTTTGGGAATTAGAACTCTCTCTTTTAGAAAGTGATGTAGCTATTGATGTAGCTAATGTTGTTGTGGAATCTGTAAAGGAAAATCTTGTAGGGAAAAAAATTAAAAGAAGTCAAGACCTTGAAAATTACACTTACGAAGCTTTACAAAGTGCTGTTTCCAAAATCATTGATATTAAAGGAAAGAGTATGACTAAAATGATTGAAGAAAAGAAATCTAAAGGTGAACCACTAGTTGTAATGTTTGTTGGTATTAATGGAACTGGAAAAACAACTACAATAGCTAAAATAGCTAATTTTTACATGAAAAAAGGCTATACTCCAGTAGTAGCTGCTTCTGATACTTTTAGAGCTGGAGCTATTGAACAAATCACTCATCACACCGATAATCTAAAAATTAAAATTATTAAACATCAAAAAGGCTCTGATCCCGCTGCTGTTGCATTTGACGCAGTAGAACATGCCAAAGCAAAAAATAAAGAACTCGTTCTAATAGACACCGCAGGAAGAATGCAGACTAACACTAATCTAATGGATGAAATGAGAAAAATAAAACGAGTAGCTAAACCCGACATCGTTGTTTTTGTAGGAGATGCCTTAACAGGTAATGATGCAGTTGAACAAGCTACTAAATTCAATGATACAATAGATATAGATGGAGTTATATTAACAAAAGCCGATGCTGACTCAAAAGGCGGTTCTTCACTATCCATTGGTTATGTGATAGGTAAACCAATAATGTTTTTGGGAGTTGGTCAAGGATATGATGACATAAAAGAATATGATTCCCAATGGATGTTAGAACAGATTTTTAGCTAATTTCACAGTTTATTATTTAAAAATTCGTAAATCCTTTAAATCTTTTTTTAATTATAAATATTTCGCTATTTTTCAATAATTTCACTTAATAATTTCCCACCAACACCAACATTTTCTTTTTCAAGTTCTTTTATTAAAATTGTGACTGTATCTTCTGGTAATTCATATATTTTAGCTGTAATTTCAGTTATGGATTTTACAAGTTCTCTTTTTTTCTCAGTGTTAATTTTATTTGATTCAATAATTACTACTGGCATAGCTATTTCTCCTAAAGTTTAAATTTTATTAATTACAAATTAAAATTGTATTGTAATCATGAAGTATTAGTTACCTCAAAATATATATTTATTTTGAAATAGGATAAATAGTACATAAGAAAAATGAATGATAATAATATAGTATATATATCCTTAGAATATGTTAAAGTTTTTAATTATGAGATATCTATGAAAATATTATAATGTGGTGTTAGTAAAATGCTTGGAGAGAAAGAACTTATAAAATTATTCCCTGATTTTGCAGAATTAGTACAACCTTCTGGAATCGACTTAGCACTTGATGAAGTATTTATTCAAAAGTCTTCTGGATCATTGATTGACAATGAAAAAAATCTTCCAGATATCGAGCCATTGGATGGACCGATTTACACACTTAAATCAAAAACTGCATACTTAGCTACTATTGATAGGAAAATTAAAATACCAAAAGGTTATGGAATGCTGTATAAACCACGATCTACTCTTCTTAGATCTTTTGTTTCCGTGCAAACAGCAGTTGGAGATCCTGGATTTTTTGGAACATTAATGTTTTTGATTTACAATCATGGAGATTATGACTATCAAATCAAAAAAGGAGATAGAATAGCACAAGGAGTTGTATTTGAAGTTAAAGGTTCAGGAGAATATAAGGGTAGCTATCAGGAAGAATAACTAATTTTGACTTTTAACTATTTAAGATTATTAATTTTTATTAAATTAAGAAAAATAATTAATTTAATTACGAAAAAAAAAATTATTTATTTTAATTATTAAAAATAATTTAATAAATTTAATTAAAAAAAAATTAATTTTCTTTAATTATAAAAAATAATTTAATTAATTTATTGAAAAAAAATTAATTTTCTTTAATTATAAAAAATAATATATTTATTTAGATTTTTTTA
>WRNS01000302.1 GCA_009776495.1 Methanobrevibacter sp.
TTATTATTATTATTTTTATTCTTATTCTTATTCTTTTTATCTATTTATTCATTATTTAAAAGGAATAACTTCAATTGTTTTTCTCTCTTCATGTATCATCTTAAGAGAATTTTCTTTTTTAATAATTAGAGATTACCAAAGAATAGTTTAATTATTTAACTTTTAGTACTTCTTGAATAAAATTTAAATACATGTTTAAATAATATAATTTTATACTGTAGATTTAAGATAATATTATAGATATATTCCTAGTTTCTATTTTATTTTTAAGAAATTTTATAGTGTTCTATCCAATTAATTGTTGAATCATGTCATAAGATTTGGTGGTATTTTGAAAGTTATAATAGATGCATCTAATGTAGCATATTATCAGATAGAAGAGAATTCTAAACCTAAATTAACAAATATTCTCTCAGCAGTCAATATTTTAGAAAAAAATGGCCATGAATTTGTTATTATAGCTGATGCATCATTAAGACACGAAATCGATGATAAAAATAAATATAAGATTTTGTTAGAAGAAAAAGCTATTGAAGAAGCTCCTTCTGGAACTGATGCTGATCATTTTATACTTAATTTAGCTGAAGAAGAAAATGCAAAAATTCTTTCTAATGATTACTTTAGAGAATTTTTCGATGAATTTAAAGACATAAATAGTAGAAGACTTCCTTACTTCTTTAAAAATGATGAAATAATTATAGGACAATCTCAAAAACCTAAAAAAGCTAAAAACATTTTGCAAAATATTTCTAATAATATTTTACTTGAATTTGAACAAAAAAGATATGAAACATATTCTACTAAAGATGGAATTGACTTTAGTCCATTAAATATAGCTAAAGAATCATTAATAAGAATGGACAAATCAAGGCAAAACGGTTTAGGAGACAAAATAGAAGGATTATTTTCAAAGTTACCAATGTTTGATAAGATAGTAGGTATGGTTGAAAATCTTGAAACATCAGCCCCTTACGTGATATTTGTTTTAGTTAATCCTAGAAATTATAAAGAAGCTGTTAAGAATGCAGGAAATATCTCTGTTACCATTGGAGATCGTCTGAAATTAGAAAGAAATCCATTAATAGCTGTTAGAAATGATTTGTACATGATACCTGAAAGGTTTGAGCTAAATATTCTTTACTCTGATGAAGTTGAGCAGGATTCTCCATTTAATATAGAGATAAGAGTTAATAGTCATGATGAATCCTTTGTTAAAAAGAATTCTAGAAATATAGCTAGTACAATAGCTGGTAGAATAGGATCATGGAAATTTCCAATTGTTTCTGTTAAACCAGATGTTTTACTGGAAAATCCTGGTGAATTTGAGATATATTTAAACAAACCTGAAAAAGGAGGATTATAGGTGCCTAATAATTATTTTACACGTTTTTTATTTAAACTTTTAACCAAATATAATGTTATAAGTATTGGGACTAAATATAATCCTACAACTCCCATGGAAAATGAATATGTTGAGATGTTTAATTATACTCAAACAATGCTTTTGGAAATTGAAAAAGCTGAAATATCAGTTAATAGTATTTTCTATAACTTACTGCGAGATGTTGGTGAGGAAAATATACCTAAAAATCATCATTTTTATGAACTCAAAGCAGCAAACAATAAAATTGAAGAATATGCCCTTGTAAGTAATATTATAGTAGGTAGTGATCGCTATCTTTATGTTGAACTTTTTGATACAAGTCCTATAATCAATCAATTTTCTGAAATAATTCAAAGTAAAAGAGGAGAAATTATTGAGAGAAGTCCAAGTGAACTTGTTTCTAGATTTCCTTCTAAAAATGAAGCTATCCGTGTAGCTATTAAATTAGTTGGTTTAGGTTTACAAAAGGGAATAAATGTTCGAGGAGCTGTTGGAATGACAGGAGCCGCAGCTATTGAACGTTCTATAGGTCTCAATAAAGAAGTAGGTAATGTAGCTGGTGTTGGGTTTTCAAAGTTAGGTGGAGAATATGCACTTGTTTTAGAATCAAACTTCACAATCACAGAATCGGATCATAGTGAATATCAAAATTATCTTTTCATAGATGTTATAGATTCAACAAATTTTATAAATGAACATGGTAGAAATAAATTGGTTGAATTAATGAATGATGTGCAAAATTTTATAAAAACTGAATGTAATGGTAATATCGAAGGTTATCGTGTGGGAGGAGATGATTTAATTGCTAAATTTCCCAGTAAAGACTTAGCTATACGAGCAGCTCTTGATACTTCATGGTATATTCTTAACAATGGAGCTCAAATACGTGCAGGTATTGGAAAAACTAGAAGAGAAGCTGGTGAAAGAGCTCAGATTGTTGATGAAATTAAAATCTATACAAATCTTTCTTTAGCTATTTTTGAATTAGCTAATGGTCTTTATGCTTATTATATCCCATCAGAATTCTTTAGGACTATTATAAATTTATTTTTAAATAAAAAAACAAAATTGATTTCTGTATTTATTTTTGNNTTCATAATCTCATATATACTAGCTATCCTAGGTTTTGGAGTGTTTGGTTTAATAGCTGTTTTTTTAGCTGTTGTTTATGCTTTAATTTCATGATTTTTTTTAATAATGAATAAATAGCTAATATTAATTTTGAAATTAAATTAAACTTCGAAAAAAAGAGTATTTAAGAATTTATTTA
>WRNS01000303.1 GCA_009776495.1 Methanobrevibacter sp.
TCACTAAAATAGTTTTAGTTACAAAAGTTAACTAAAAGATTTAGTTTGAAAAAAATATTATTAAAAATTTTTATAAAAAATACTTATTAAAAATATTTATAAAAAATTTTTTATAAGAAATAAATGATTTTCAAACAATCAGATTTCAATTTTGTTTTTAAACGGTTTATTGATTGTTATTTATATGTTTTTTTATGTTAAAAACAAAATTCATAATGAAAACTTCTTTATTTATAATTAGTATTTTATTTATTTTTTCAATATTAATAGCATTAAAATTTATCATTTTATAAATCAAATAGAATTAAAATTTATCATTTTATAAATAATTATTATCTAATTCGTGGCTAAAAAATTTTAGCTATTCAATTTTTTTTATTTAAAGGGAGGAATAGAAATGGAAAACAAAGAAATTAATCTTAAAGTTGCAGAAGCTTTTTCACAAGGTGATGTTGGAAGAGCTATAGCTAGAGTTGATCCAAGCTACATGGAAGAGTTAAATCTTCATGATGGGGATTTAATTGAAATTCAAGGAAATAAAGTAACAGTAGCTACAGCAATTTCTTCTCAATCCGATGTAGGTCTTGGAATCATAAGAATTGATGGTGTTTCACGAAAGAATGCTGGAGCTTCAATCGGAGAAGAAGTAAGTGTAAAAAAAGCTGATGTAAAGGAAGCGAAAAAAGTGGTTTTAGCTCCTGTTGAACATCATGTAAGTATTAGTGGGGACATACGATCAATTTTTCTTAACAAGGTTATGGTTCAAGGAGATATTATTGTATCTGGAATCAAATCACCAATTGGACCTCCACAAGGAAATTTTATTGAGGACATGTTTGGAGGAATACCAGGAGTTCCTCCATTTGGAGATTTAAAATTTGCTGTTGTCTCGACAAACCCTAATGGAATAGTAAAAGTTGGACTAAACACCATGGTGGAAATCCAATCTGAACCAGTTGATGTTTCTAAAATTGAAGGTGTCAAAAACGTTGTAGATGTTAGCTATGAAGACATTGGTGGTTTAAAAGAAGAAGTTAAGAAAGTCAGAGAAATGATTGAAATTCCTTTGAAAAGGCCAGAAATTTTTGAAAGACTTGGAATTTCACCACCAAAAGGTGTATTAATGCACGGCCCTCCAGGAACTGGGAAAACATTACTTGCAAAGGCAGTAGCTAGTGAAAGTGATGCTCATTTCATATTAATAAATGGTCCTGAAATAATGAGTAAATATGTTGGAGGATCTGAGGAAAATTTAAGAGAATTTTTTGAAGAAGCAGAACAAAATGCTCCTTCCATAATATTCATTGATGAAATAGATGCTATAGCTCCTAAAAGAGAAGAAACAGCGGGTGAAGTTGAAAGACGTACCGTAGCTCAGCTACTCACCTTAATGGATGGATTAAAGTCTAGAGGTCAAGTTGTTGTAATTGGCGCAACCAACAGACCTGACTCACTAGATCAAGCTATTAGGCGACCTGGAAGATTTGATCGTGAGATAGAAATTGGTGTTCCTGATAGGGATGAGAGAAAAGAGGTTTTAGAAATTCATACTCGAGGAATGCCACTTGATGAGAAAGTTGATTTAGATGAGATATCTGATACTACACATGGTTTTGTAGGGGCCGATCTTGAGTCACTTTGTAAGGAAGCAGCTATGAGGGTGTTAAGAAGAATTCTTCCAGAAATCAAAAATGATGAAGAAATACCTGAAGAGACTCTTAAGAAGATTATTGTCAAAAAAGAAGACTTTAAAGAAGCTTTACGAGAAATTCAACCATCTGCACTCAGAGAGGTTTTAGTACAAATTCCAGATATTAAATGGACGGATATTGGAGGTTTGGATAAGGCAAAGCAAGAACTTCAAGAAGCTGTAGAATGGCCATTAAAATATCCTGAAAACTTTGAAAAATTCGGTGTGAAACCTCCTAAAGGTACAATGTTGTTCGGTTCTCCTGGAACTGGAAAAACTTTACTTGCTAAGGCAGTAGCTAATGAAAGTGAAGCTAACTTTATTACTGTGAAAGGTCCAGAGCTATTGTCCAAATGGGTTGGTGAATCCGAAAAAGGAGTTCGAGAGATATTTAGAAAAGCTAGACAAACAGCACCAACAGTTATATTCTTTGATGAAATTGATTCAATAGCTAGTACCAGAGGAGATTCTTCTGATTCTGGAGTTACTCAAAGAGTTGTAAATCAATTACTTACAGAAATTGATGGTATGGAAGAACTTCAAGATGTAGCTATTATAGCTGCAACCAATAGACCAGATATCATTGATCCAGGGCTTATGAGACCAGGAAGATTTGATCGACATATTAAAGTTGAAAATCCTAATGAAGAAGGTAGACTTGCAATCTTTAAGGTACATAGTAAGGACATGCCACTTGCAAAAGATGTAAAATTAGAAAAATTAGCTAAAGATGCAGTTGATTATGTTGGAGCAGATATTGAAGCAGTTTGCCGTGAAGCAGCTATGTTGACTTTAAGAGATGATATTGAAGCTAAAGAAGTTAAAATGAAATACTTCAACAAAGCTATGGAAAAAGTCAAGCCAGATGCAGACGATGGAGACATGGTTCAGTATCTCTGAATTTAATATAAATCTAAAATATTCTATTTAAGAGGATAATCATTTTTTTTTTTTTTTTTTT
>WRNS01000304.1 GCA_009776495.1 Methanobrevibacter sp.
TTCCTTCTTTTTTTCCTTCGTCTGCTGCGTATTTTATTCGGGCTTTTTCATCTAGTTCGGCTTGTTCAGCTCTAATATATGCTAAATATTCTTTCTGATCTTGTAAAACATGCAATGTTTTTTCATACATTTTACTTACTAAAATATTTAAATTCCCTAAATCAAAAAATAGCTAAGTCCCCATCTAACTACAATAGATCAATAAAATTTAGTATTAATCCTTTAATTCCAAAACCACACACTCCACTACAATGGGATGGATATGACATGAAAGATATCAAATCTAAGATAAATTATTTAAAATCTCAGTTAAAAGGACTAGCTATTAAATTTGATAGTCCTAAGATGGGATTAATTCAATATGTTTTATCATGTAAAGGATTAGAAATTGGAAAATTGTTGGAAGAATCAGCTGAAAAAAAGATTCCTATGAGCGAATGGAAAAAATACGCTAGTGGGTATAGACTAAAAGATGAACTTCCTTGGAAAAACATCGACCTTGGTTTAAATCCAGATTTTTTAAAAAAAGAGAGAGAAAAATTGTTAGCTAATGAGTCTACACCTTGGTGTTGGGAAGAATCTTGTTATGGGTGTGGATCATGTGATAAATAGAAACAAACTTTGAAAACAGCTAAACTAGTATATTAAATTTATTTTCAATATTATTATTTTAAATTAACTGATGTATTTTTTAAGTTAATTTACATATTATAATATGATTATTATAAACTTTTATTATATGATTATTATTAAACTTTTAGTATATGGTGAAATAATGGTTAAAACCGCAAAGAGACTTAATTCAATTGAATTATCCCAAATTAGAAAAATGTTTGAAATTGCAGACGAAAATGCCATAAACTTAGGAATTGGAGAACCTGACTTTGATATTCCTGAAAATGTGAAAATAGCTATGAAGGATGCACTTGATGCTGGTTTTACCCACTATACTCCAAATAAAGGAATTATAGAACTGCGAGAAGAAATATCTAAAAAACTTAAAAAGGATAATAAATTAGCTATAGATCCTGAATCAATAATGGTTACAGTTGGAGCAAGTGAAGCCCTTTATATCTCTGCTCAGGGATTATTTGAAAAAGAAGACGAAGTATTAATTCCAGATCCTGGATTTTTATCTTACAAAGCCTGTGTTGATTTAGCTGAAAGTAAACCAATAGCTATTGAGGGAAAAATCGAAAATGAGTATAAAATAAAAGTTGAGGATGTTCAAGAAAAAATTAGCTCAAAAACAAAGGGAATGATTATGAATTCTCCATCCAATCCTACAGGATCTGTTATGGATAAAGAAGATATTAAAGGAGTAGCTGATTTAGCTACAGATCATGACTTCATGATAATAAGTGATGAAATTTATGAAAAAATAATCTACGGGAAGAAACATTACTCTCCTGCACAATTTAGCGATAATGTAATCGTTATAAACGGTTTTTCAAAAACTTACGCTATGACAGGTCTTAGAATAGCTTACCTTGCTGGAGAAAATGAAATTGTGGAAGAACTTTTAAAAGTTCATCAATATAATACAGCCTGTGCAAGCTCAATCTCTCAAGTAGCTGCAAAAGAAGCATTAGCTGGACCACAAAAATATGTTAACACAATGGTTAAAGAGTTTGAAAGAAGAAAAGATTTAGTAGCTACACGACTTGATGATATGGGTTTAAAATGCACTAAGTTAGAAGGTGCATTTTATGCATTTCCCCAAGTAGAAAACCCTATGGAATATGTTCAAAGAGCACTTGAGCTTGGAGTAATCACAGTACCAGGAAATGGATTTGGAGAAAATTGTAAAAATAACATACGAATTTCATATGCAAATTCATATGAAAAGATTGAAGAAGCTATGAACCGGCTAGAGACAATAAAACAATGAATAAAAATAAAAGTTTTATAAAAAAATTTAACAATAGCATCTGAATTTTTGATTTTGATGATTTTTAAAGTTTTTTAATTTTTTCAAGAGGTAATCCAGTTGCGTTAGCTATTGTTTCAAAAGGAATTCCTTCATTTTTTAATTTTATAGCTATTTCTAGTTCTCTTTCTTCTTTTCCTTCATCTACTGCGTATTTTATTTGGGCTTTTTCATCTAGTTCGGCTTGTTCAGCTCTAATATATGCTAAATATTCTTTCTGATCTTGTAAAACATGCAATGTTTTTTCATACATTTTACTTACAGATTCATCCATGTTCATCACCTTTTCCATTAAATCTGGAGATGTACTCTTATTAAGAAGCAATAAAATCCTTATTAAAGAATCATTCAAATCTAAATTACCTTTACTTAGTCTTTTTCTAAATTTAGGTAATTCGATGTAATGAATTTCGATAATATCTTCCATCATGAAATTGCTTTTTTTATCGCATAGCACCTAAAAGTGTTAATCAAATGTAAAGTTTCATTTTCACATCCACTCTCACCAAATATTTTAGGAAATAAATACTCATTAAGAAGATTTAATTTTTTCCCATCTTTTTCAAATTCCAACTCTAAACACCATTATTTTACAATTTCATTAAATATATATTTTATCAATATTAAACTAAAAAAAACTCAACAAAAGGAGAAATAAAACATAAATGAGGAAAAAATATTTTCAGATTTTAAATCATCTCATCCTTTTCATATA
>WRNS01000305.1 GCA_009776495.1 Methanobrevibacter sp.
TCCACTAATGATTTCTCTTAACTCTCCAACTAACTTTTCAATATTTGATTTTTCATCCTCGGATATTTTATCTTTAAGATCTTCTAAGGTTTTTTCTGAGGTGTAAATCATGGAGTCTGCATTGTTTCGAACTTCGATTTCTTCTTGTTTCTTTTTATCATCTTCAGCATGCATTTCGGCTTCTTTAACTTTTTGATCAATTTCTTCATCAGATAATTTAGTTGTAGCTGTAATTGTAATAGCTTGTTCCTTACCAGTTCCCATATCTTTAGCAGAAACATTTATAATACCATTTGCATCTATATCGAATGTTACTTCGATTTGAGGCATTCCTCTTGGTGCTGGTGCGATTCCTACTAATTGGAATCTTCCAAGGGTGGTATTATCATTAGCCATTGGTCGCTCGCCTTGTAAGACATGAATATCAACAGAAGTTTGATTATCAGCAGCTGTTGAAAATATTTGACTTTTCTTTGCAGGAATTGTAGTGTTTCTGTCAATGAGTTTGGTTGAAACAGCACCTAAAGTTTCAATACCTAAGGACAATGGAGTAACATCTAACAATACTAAGTCCTTAATTTCTCCAGCTAATACTCCTCCTTGAATAGCTGCTCCCATAGCTACACATTCCATAGGATCGATTCCACGTTCTATTGGTTTTCCAAGATAAGATTCTACAAATTTTTGAACAGATGGCATTCTTGTAGGTCCACCAACAAGGATTATTTTGCCAATATCTCCTTTAGTCATTTTAGCATCTTTCAATGCTTGTTCCATTGGATTTCCACATTTTTTAATGATAGGATCCACTAATTCTTCAAGTTTAGCTCTTGTTAATGTGTTAATAAGGTTTTTAGGTCCATCAGCAGCCATTGTAATGAATGGTAAGTTTACTTCACTGGTTAAAGTAGTTGAAAGTTCGATTTTAGCCTTTTCGGATGCTTCCCTTAGTCTTTGCACAGCTTGATCATCTTCCATAAGGTCGATACCATTTTCTTTTTTAAATTCCTCAGCTAAGTATTTCATTATGGTATTGTCCATGTCGGTTCCACCAAGTTGAGTGTCACCACTAGTGGATTTTACTTCAAATACTCCTCCACCAAATTCCATTATGGTAACATCTAAGGTACCACCACCAAAGTCGAATACCATGATTTCGACTTCTTCCTCTTCTTGTTTGTCTATACCATAAGCTAAACTTGCTGCTGTTGGTTCGTTAACAAGTCTTACAACATCTAATCCAGCTATTGTTCCTGCATCTTTTGTAGCTGTTCTTTGATTATCATCAAAGTATGCTGGAACTGTAATAACTGCTTTTTTCACTTCTTCTCCTAAAAAGGATTCTGCGTCTTTTTTAATCTTTTGTAAAATAAAAGCAGATATTTCTTGAGGAGTGTACTCTTTCCCAAGAACTTTGACTTTTCTATCAGTTCCCATACTTCTTTTTATAGCACTTATAGTATTTTCAGGATTTGTTACTGCTTGTCTTCTTGCAGGTTCTCCTACTAATCTTTGGCTATCTTCAGTGAAAGCCACATAACTTGGAAATGCCTTACCATATTGGGTTGCACCTTCTGCACTTGGTATAACTGTAGGTTTTCCACCAACTAAAACAGAAGCAGCTGAGTTACTTGTTCCTAAATCGATTCCAATAATTTTTTCTTTTTTTTCTGCCATAATAATCACCTAATTTTTTTTAGTTTCTTTTTTAATAAATTTGAATTTTTAATTTTTAATTTTTTTTTTAAAATTTTTTATTTTTTTAATAATTTTTTTTTAATAAATTTGAATTATTCAATTTTTAATTTTTTTTTTAAAAATTTTTAATTTTTTTAATAATTTTTTTTTTAATAAAATATGTTTTTTTTTAAAAATGAAGTTTTAAATAAGTTTATAATAATATTTTAGAACGATAAACTATTTGTTTTATTTTTTAAAAATTAATTGTCCATTTTTTAAAAATTAATTGTTCTATTTTTTACAAACTTTAACTTTAGAATATTTAATGACCTTATCTTTAAGAGTATAACCTTTCATCAATTCTTCGATTATCTCTCCATTTTCATGGTCTTCACTAGCTTCAGCCATGAGAGCTTCATGTTTGAAAGGATCGAATTTTTCCCCGTCTGTTGGAATCTCATCTAATCCTTCCTTTTCTAAGGTGTTTTTAATTTTCGAATATATTAATTCAACACCTTCTCGAAGTTCTTTTTCAGTTTTAGATTTTTTTAAAACTCTTTCAAGGTCTTCATAGCTATCTAAAAAGTTTATAATCATGTTCTCATTAGCAAATTTGATAATGTCTTGGTTTCTTTTTTCAGTCTGCTTTTTGAAATTTTCAAAATCTGCCTGGAGTCTTTGAAGATGGGAGAGATATTCTTCTGATTCGTCATTCTTTTTTTCAAGGTCATCTTCAAGATCAGTTAATTTTTCATTTTTTTCCTCTAATTCTTCAAGAGTTTTTTCTAACTTCTCCTCCTGAACTTGTAAATTAGATTTTAACTCATCCAATTCTTTTTTAAATTTTTTTAATTTAGCATCATTTGCCATTAATTCACCTGTTAAGCATGAAAATATGAAAAAGATATTTTTTCTCATATATCAAGTATTTTTTTTTTAAACATTTTTTTTTTTTTTTTT
>WRNS01000306.1 GCA_009776495.1 Methanobrevibacter sp.
AAACNAAAAAAAAAAAAAAACAAACAAACAAACAAACAACAAACAAGGTTTTTAAAATAAAATAATTAATTTATTGACTTTCTTTAATTAAATCTAACAATGTTTCCTCAAAATTATCCACAATATTGTCCCAATCATTAGATTTAACAAAATTTCTACCAGCAGTAGCTATTTTATCATAAGTATCATTATCTATTATCTTTTGTGCTGTATTTAAGACTTCTTTTGCTTCATTAACATAAACAATCCCATGATTTTCTCCAAATTCCCTATGTATTCCAGGTAAGTCAGTAGCTATCACAACTTTTTTCATAGCTAGGTATTCATACAACTTTATTGGAACAATATCTTGCATTATCTCCTCATCTTGATAGGCAGGAAGCAGACAAAAGTCAGCCATAGCTAAAAATTCTGGAATTTTTGTATAATCTTGTTTTCCTGTTAATATCAGCTGATCTTTTAAATCATATTCTTTTTTGATTTTAACCATATCTTCATAAGCATCTCCATCTCCAACAAGAACAATTTTCATGTTTTTGTACTTGTCTTTGTTTTTACCAAGTTCAATAGCTAATTCCTTCATTCCAGCAAAATTATAAATCCATCCCATGAAAAATAATACATAATCATCTTTAGAAATATTAAATTCTCGCCTTATGTTTAAATCACTTAATTCAGGATTGAATTCATTTAAATCGATTCCAGCATCAATTACAATTGTATTTTCTTTATCTGATCCAAGTTCAATAGCTAATTCTTTTAACTTTTGATTGATTGTAATGATTTTTGTGGAATTAGCTATAGCTTTCTTATTTATTATTTTTCCTAAGTATTGGAAAGGTTTTTCAGGAATTAATCTGTATAATACATCAATTAAATAATATACAAAGGGAACTTTATGCTTTTTAGCTATTTTTGATGCTATGTATCCATTTAAAAGCCCAAGAGCAACTATTATATCTGGTTTAAAATCATTGATTTGTTTTTTTATTTCTTTTTTATGACTTATACAAAGGGATATATAGTTTATAACAGGGATTTTAAGAAAACTTGGTCTAATCACCTGAATTTTGGCTCTTTTATCAACTTTATAAACATCATCATAAATTTCTTTCGGATAAATCAATCCTTTTTTTTCTGTATCTTTATTCCAGTCAATAGGATAATCAATTACTTTAATATCGTGTCCTTTAACAGCCATTCTATCCATCAAATGATGTTGTTGATGTGGGTTTCTTTCTAACCAATCTGATTCCTGAATAAGTAAAATTCTCATAAAATCACATAGTACTTAAATAATATATGTCTTTAAAAAGTTTCGATTCAAAAGTTTCATATTTAAAAAAATGATTAAAAAATTTTTAAAACATAAAATTCATAGGTAAAAAAAAAATTATTTAAAAAATTAATTATATTTTAAAATAAAAAACAGAAAACTAGAGACAAATAAGCATTTGAATTAAAATTCAGCACTTTCTTCAATGTAATTCCAATTATCAATAAACCAACCGTAAGTTCTCTTCAATCCCTTATCAAATGAAACTGTTGGTTTGTAATCCAAAATTTCTTTAGCTTTTTCAATGGAGGAAATCAGTTTATTCTTGGCATCCCAATCCCTACGTGGAGCGTAGGCAATCCCTTCACTATTTCCTGTTAAATCATTGATCTTATTTGCCATATCAATAACCTTGTGATCTTTACCAGAGCCAAGATTAATAGCTTCACCAATAGCTTCTTCTTCTATACCCATAGACACTAAACCATTTACAATATCTTCTACATATGTCCAATCTCTTGTTTCACTACCATCTCCTGTGATTGGAAGTGCTTGATTGGTAATAGACCAATAAAAGAAATTAGGAATAACATTCCTATACTTACCTGGAACCTCTCCAGGACCAAAAATATTGAAAAACCTAGCATTTACTATCGGAAGGTCATATAGATTATTAAAATAATTTGTATACAACTCTCCAAGTAGTTTTGTTACTTGGTATGGAGTGTGAAGAGAAATGGAAATATCATTTTCTTTAAATGGCATTTTAGAGTCAAGTCCATAAACACCACAGCCAGATGAAGAGTAGACAAATCTTTCAACATCAGCTAATTGTGCATATTGAAGAACTTTTAAAATCCCTATTCCATTTACCATTAAATCATGTTCAGGATTATCAACACTGTTCTGATTGGCAAAGTGAGCTGCTAAATGAAAAACTAAATTTGGTTTTTCTTTGAAAACCCGTTTTAAGGCAGCATCATCTAAAATATCTCCTTTAACAAAGTTTAAATTATCCAAATCAGGTAGGTTCCATTCATAAGATGATGATAAATTATCAAGGACAACAATCTTGGCACCAAGTTCATCTAATCTTTTTATCAGATTGCCTCCAACACAACCTGCCCCTCCAGTTACAAGAACCGTCTTATCTTGGTATTCACTAAATTTACTCATATAAACCATCTAATTAATAATTATGATAAAATGAAAAATTTCTATCTAAATAAAAATATAATATTAAATAAGAATCCATTTAATTTAAAAAAATTTTTTAAATAAAAATATAATCTAATAATACACAAATTTATAAAAAAAATTTTTTAAATAAAAATATAATATTAATTAATAATC
>WRNS01000307.1 GCA_009776495.1 Methanobrevibacter sp.
AAATATTACTTAATTATGATATATATTTCTCATTAAAATATGTTTTTTATTGTAGAGAATATTTCTTAATTAATTAATATTTCCTACTAAAATCTATAATTTCCTGAACTTGCTTTTTCAATACAAATAGAGTGATTTAGGTAAAATTTTAAAGTATCAGAACTCATTAAGATTTTTTTTTAATTTAAAGGCAAAAGAATGATTGGAATAAGTGCTGATTTTGATCCTGTACATCTTGGACATGTGAAATTAATTGAAAAAGGGAAAGAAATAGCTAATGAAACTGGAGATAAAGTAGCTATTTATTTAAACAAAGATTTTAGTGCAAACCACGATTCTTTTTTCATGAGTTATGATGCAAGGAGAAAAATGGCGCTTGAAGCAGGTGCAGATAAAGTAATAGGTATTGAAGGTCTTCATCACCGTCTTACACTATCATACTCAGTTCCAATTAGAATAGCTATGATGATAGAAGATGGAGTGACAGATTACGTTGATGCAAGTAATGTAAAAACNAAAACAATCATTANACATGCNGAAAAGTTCGTGCAAAAAGGCATATTTGTTGGAATTGATAGAAATCTTCCNAATCGTAATGTTATAAGATGGTTTGCAGTGAATGAATTTTTAAAAGGAAAGTATGGAAAAAATATGAAATTCCATATTATTCCAGAGCTAGAATCTAATGGGAAAATTTCAGGCAGAGAAATTAGAAGGTCCATTATTGAAAATAATATGGAAATCCCAGAAAATATTAAAGAGCTACTTCCAAAAACTACTGTTAAAATATTAGAAAGAGAAATAAAAAAAGGAAATACTGGGGAAAATCGAAATTGGAAAGATATATTCAAGAGAATGAATACTTACTCCAGAGTAAACCTTAGTAAAATAGCTTATCTAAATGGAAATGCAATAAATGAGATAGTTAAAGGAAGAGTTTATAGAGATACAGAATCAATATGGGCAACATTTAGAAGAGGAGGATATGGTCCTGTTTTAACACGTTTAGCTATAAGTGCAATTGAAGAGGAAGTTACAAAAAGTGAAGTTCTTTCACTGATGAAAAGTTATGAAAAAAAGGGAGTTGTACCTCCTGAGCAAAGCGTGAATAAAATAATTCAAAGATCTTGGTATGTAGCTAAACAATGTGAAAAAGGGTTATCAGCAAGTGAAGCTAATGAAAACTTTAGAGGCAGAAATGTAGCTATTAGTGATATTCCGTTAGCTATTGAGGATATTCCATTAGCTATTGATGCTGGGTTAAACCTTACAAAATTTGAAACCAAGCTCTTAAATAAAAAAATAGCTAAAGACGAGAAATTAATTCCTGAACTATATATTGATAAAGAGGGGAAGATTTCTTGTGAAATTAAAGTGGATAATAAGAAGATAAAAACTAATTTAAAGCTACCATCTTATGAAGTTACCTATCTTAGATATATTATGGATTCTCATTTTATTCCAACAATAGCTACTATTATAAAAACAGAGCGAGGAATTAGAATAAGAATTTTTATTCAAAATCAAGGAAAATCAAATAATTATATTAAAAAATAAAAATCAAATAATTATTAAAAAAAATAAAAAATCAAAAATCAGAGTTTTTTAAAGATTTAAACTTATTTTTTGTAGCTTTTGACATACAGGAGTTAAATTCTAATTTATCTTCATCATAAACACTATTTAAAAAATCTAAAACTTCATCCATCTCTTGAAACTTCCTTGATTTTGAACTAGCTAAGCTATTTAACCTTGATTTGGTTTGAAATTGAAAATTTTCACTTTCAGTAATAGCTATAGCTTCAAATAATTCATTTGATAAACCAATCTGTTCAGCTGCTTGAAATGTTTCATAAGCAATAGCTGTAACTCCTTTGGTATAAATACTCCTAAGCATCTTAATGGTTGAAGCATCCCCAATATCATGACTTATAACTTTAACATTCAATCCATAATTATTTAAAATAGCTATTTTATCCGAGCTCTTTCCTGAAACAATGATGGTGGACTTAGTAGAGCTTATTTTTCCAATTATGATTCCATCCACAAAGCTAGAATTCGGATTAAAATTGTTTTCACTAAGAAAATTAGCTATTTTCTTTGTATTTTCAGGAGAAATATTGTTTAAATCAATGAAAACTCCATTACATAAAATTCCATACTTTTTAGCAATAGCTAATGCGGTTTTTGGTGATGTGGCAGAGATTAAAATGTCAGACTGCTTAGCTAGCTCTTCATAGCTTGGAAGTATTTTAACTCCAGAATCAATAGCTAATTGTTTTGTTTTTTTACTTCGTCCTTTAGTGGAAGTAATAACCTCTACATTATTTTGAAGAAGCTTTTTTGATAAGGTGTAAGCTACTTCACCAAAACCAATGAAACCAATCCTCATTATTAAACATCCTTATGATTTTCCTTCATGTTATCTTTATTTTTATTATTGAAAAATTATTTCTTTTTTAAAAAAAATTTATTAGCGAAGTAAAATTGTTTTATAAATCATATAAGTCGATTATAATAAATATAAATAGATTTCAATAAATTTTTTAAATTTTAATAATTTTTAAAAGTATTATATTCATTTATTTAATCATAGAAGAATTATAATTTATTTTTTTCTTAAATATA
>WRNS01000308.1 GCA_009776495.1 Methanobrevibacter sp.
TTATAATTTATCTAATCAATTTTTTTATTAAAATTCTTAATTTATATTATTTAATGAATTTTTTTAATAATTTTGCATTATAAATCTTTATATTATAATACATATTTTTATAAATTATTTATATTAAATAAGTTAATAATTGTAACAAGAAAGATTATGAATTTAAGTATATTATTTTTATTTATAATGGTGTTTAGATGAAAGAAAACATTTCAAAAATCATTAATGAGTTACATATATATGAAAAAAAGTTATTACTTTCTCTTGAAGAAAATGAGAATTATACTCCTGAAGAAATAGCTAAAAACAATTCAATAGATATTAAATCAGTTATGAGTGCAGCAGGATCACTTGCTTCAAAAGATATTATTAAGGTTAATAAGGATGTTCAAGAAACAATANCTTTAACCAATGATGGTAGAAAGTATGCTGAAATAGGTCTTCCTGAAAGAAGAGTTCTATCTGTACTTATTAATGATAAAGAAATAGCTATGAAAGATTTGCTTACAAAAACGAAAATTGAAAATTTTGAAATAAAAATAGTTATTGGTTGGCTTGTACGCAAAAAATGGGCTAAAATTGATTCAGGAATTATTAAAATCACTGACTTTGGAGAAGATTTTGCAAGTAAAAGTGGGGATGATGAGAAACTTTTACAATCACTACATTCCTCTGGAACATTAACTATTGATTATTCAGATGAAGAATTAATTCATGGTATATCTGAGTTAAAAGATAGAAAAAATTTAGTAAAAATAGATAAGAAAACTTTTCACAATTTCGAGATTCTTGAAAAAGGCGTAGCTATTCTTAATGAAGGTTTAAAAATCCAAGAAGAAGCTACTCAACTTACTCATCAACACCTTAAAGAAGATTTATGGAAGGATTTAAATTATAGGCCTTATGATGTTAATGCAGAGTATCCTGAAATATTTCCTGGAAAAGTTCATCCTCTTAGAATGATAATAGAGGAAATAAGAGAAATATTTTTGAATTTAGGGTTCACTGAATCCAATGGTCCAATTTTAGAATCTGCTTTTTGGAATTTTGATTCTCTTTTTCAACCTCAAGATCATGCAGCTCGTGAAATGCAAGATACATTT
Source organism: Methanobrevibacter sp. (assembly GCA_009776495.1). Classification (GTDB taxonomy): domain Archaea; phylum Methanobacteriota; class Methanobacteria; order Methanobacteriales; family Methanobacteriaceae; genus Methanorudis. The sequence continues at coordinate 1,104 of WRNS01000308.1, forward strand.
TATGTTAAAAATCCAAATGAATGTAATCTTCCTAACAAAAACTTAGTTAATAAAGTAGCTAATGTTCATGAAAATGGAGGAGAAACAGGATCTGATGGTTGGGGCTATAAATGGGATAGAGATGTTTCTGTTCAATCAGTTCTTAGAACTCATACAACAGGCATTTCAACAAGATTTTTAAATGAATATAAACCTCCTTTAAAGATGTTTTCTGTTGGAAGAGTTTTTAGAAGAGAAACCATTACCTATAAACATTTACCTGAATTTCATCAAGTTGAAGGAATAGTAGCTGCAGAAAATATTAATTATAAAAATTTACTTGGAATACTTAAAGAATTTTACAAAAAATTAGGATTTGAAGTTAGATTTAGACCAGCTTACTTTCCATATACTTATCTTTCAACTGAATGTGAAGTTTATTTAGAAGAAAAAGAGAGTTGGATTGAACTTGGAGGTGCTGGTATGTTTAGACCTGAAGTTTTAGAACCTTTAAGTGTGGATGTTCCAGTATTAGCCTATGGGCTTGGTATTGAAAGATTAGCTATGATTCGCTATGACATTAGTGATATTAGGATGCTGTATAAAAGTGATATTAAATGGCTAAGAGAATTAGCTGTTGAAAATGGAGTAAAATTAGATTAATTCATTTTTATGATAATATTCATTTTTATTTAAATTTTTCTTGATAAAAAAACAAATTTCTCTATTCAAGAAGGATATAATATTCTCCATCGTTTTTTTCAATTTTTTTTATGATATTTTTATTTTCAAGGGATAATAATATATGAAACATTCTAAAATCACTTAATTTCAATTCACCATAAAGTAAATTTCCTTCTAGAGTATATCTGGAAACAATATTATTTTCATCCACTAAATTTTTTATCATTTCAAGTGATTTTTTTTCTTTATTATCTAATTCAGCTTTAACAGCTTCTTTTTTAGAATCAACAGTAACTAATTCTTTATCAAAATTTTTTAATTTAATCTTTTTATTTTCATGGATTATAAGCTTTTTATTAGCTAATTCACTTAGAATTTCATTTAGCTCATGCTCATAAATTCCTAATTCCATTCTTATTAGGTTTTCTGGAATTCCTTCATCATATTCTAAATGAAATATTTTTATTTGATTGAAAACGATTTTTTCCTTTTTAGTTATTGTTATCATGATAAACCTTGTTAGATATGATTAAACTTCCATGATTTACTTCTGAAAGTAATTACTTTTTTATAATTATTTCCTTGTTTTTTTTTAATTAAACTTATTTTAATTGTAATTATTTTTTTATAATTATTTAGAATTTCATTTAACTCATGCTCATAAATTCCTAATTCCATTTTTATTAAATTTTCTGGAATTCCTTCATCATATTCTAAATGAAATATTTTTATTTGATTGAAAACAATCTTTTCCTTTTTAGTAATTGTTATCATGATAGACCTTGTTAGATATGTTAAACTTTCATGATTTACTTCTGAATGTAACTATTCTTATTAAATTATTTCCTTGATTTTTTT
>WRNS01000309.1 GCA_009776495.1 Methanobrevibacter sp.
AATATTGTTTAAATCTTCTTCATTTGTTTGTTTTCGTTTTCCTGTTTCTTCATGAGTCCAGTAATAGACATTACCCATAAGAAAGCTTTCTACTGATAAATCAAGCCCTGTTTTTTCTTTCCACATTTCAATATAATTATTCAAGTCTTCATATTGTGGGACTGTTAAAGAAAGATTTAAACTAATCATAGATTTGTGATTTTTAATTAAAGACATAAAAATTACCCGCCTATGATTATATATAATCATTTTTTTCTAGTGTTTTCTTAAAACTAGTCATATCCTGATTATTTTCTAAGAATTCGGATATAGCTATCCTAACAATATCATTCTTAAAAATAACTATGTTAAATTCAGAATTAATATTATCTTTTAAAGCTTGAATTTTCCTATCATGTGAGGGTAAAACCCTTAATCTGATATGTGTATAATCATTATTTGTTTTTGTCATAATAATCTCCCCATGTAGTATTGGATTGATAAAAAAAGTAGTTAAATATGGATAGAGTATAACAACACTATAAACAACAGATATAAGTATTAAAAAAGAATATATTAGTTGATGAATTATTATTCTAAGATTTGTATTTAAAAAATAGTTGATTTTATAATAAAAATAAAAAAATTTATATAAAAAAAATAATAAACTATTAATTAGTACAACTTTGAATAGGTATATTTTTGTACTGTTTTCTGTTTGATAGTGTCTTATTTTTCATAGTATTTGCAGATACTATGAAAATTCTATCATTTTTAACTAAATTTTTATCAACTCTTTATTTTTCTAGGATATTTAATTAATTAATGCCTTAATAGGGATTTATTTTTTATATTATATAAATGTGTCGCGATTAGTTGCACAAATTTTTTATTTTTGTGATTTTTTTAATTTTTCTATTTCTTGTTTAAGTTTTTTATTTTCTTGTTTAAGTTTTTTATTTTCTTTTATCATTTTTTGTTCTTCTAAAAACTTTGATAATTCGATTTGCAGCATTGGTGTTTCTTGTTTAAGTTTTTCATGTTCTTCTGAACAATAATTTTCAACTATATCCATTAATTCATCATTTTCAGAGGCATGTGCTAATTTTATAGCAAGTTCTTTTGGTATGATATAAGAAATTATTTTACCATCAGGATAGTGATCTATTTTAACAAAATGTTTATACTCACTATTTGTGAGAGCTAATCCATCATGCATCATTGTGTCTCTTGTTGATTGGTATGTATCATCTTTCCAGATGTCAAGATAATTATTATAAAACACCGCAAAATTCATCTCTGAATACCATATACCATTATGTTCTATACAGTATTCTGAAGAATATTTCTCATTTCCGAATTCTTTTACTTCTTTTTCACTCATCACAGAATAAACAGGTAATGACAACGTAGTATCTTGTTTTCTTGTAAGTGTTTTGTTTTTAAATTTTTCTTTAAGTGTTCGATTTATTATTGTAGGTATTGTTTTGTTGGTGACTTTTGCATAATTTCTAAGATCTTCCATGATTTTAGGTGTTGTTCTAAAATTGTATGATTCTGTTTTTTTATTTTCTTTATTTTTTAAATCTGTTGGCATTTAATCACGCTTTTTAATGTATTCTTTTTATGTTTTCTTTGTTGTCGAAATGTCCATCAAAACTTACTATTTTTTTTATCCCTAGTTCTTCCATTATAGCTATATAAACACAATCAAACAAAGGTAATCTTTCTTTATTCTTTTTAAATTCTTTTTGAAGTATCTCAAATCCCATACCATGGAAACTTGTATCATTTATAATCCTATATACTCTATTTAAGTCATTATAGACTTTTAATAATAAATCTGGGCTCTGCTTTAATCTAACATTCAAAACAGATATAACTTCCATTATGACTAAGTTTGAAATTATTTTTTCTTCATATTTTATCAAAGTACGAATTTCTTTAGCTCTCTCATGATGTTTATTAGTTTTAACAGATAGGTTAATGAAATAATTAGCATCTAAAAATATCATTCAATACCTCTAATCTCTCTTATAGCTTTTAANGTGTCAAAAGGTTCATCAGTTTCAATAACCCCTATCAACTCATCAGATATCTCAGAATCAGGTTTATAAGTATCTTTATTCATTATTAAATGTTCGGGTATTTTAGGTTCTGTTCTGTTTTTTATTTCTTTTTTCAGTATCTGGTTTATAATCTTATTTTCTGTAGTGTTTTCATCTTTAGCTATTTCACTAATTTTATTAAATATCTCTGTTTCTATCTTAATTGCTATAGACATGATTTAATACACTCCCTAAGTTTAATATTTTGTATTTTCTTTGTCTTTCAATATACCTGCTTCTATATATTCATTGATTAGCTGGTTTTGTGTTATTTCCTTATCAATAGCTATTTTTTTCAATGATTTCAAAGTATTTTTTTCTATATTAACTGTTGTTTTTTGGATATTTCCCTTTTTCAATTGAATCACTTTTAATTAATTTTTTTTATAAATATTTTATATACTGTAAAAGTAGATAAGTTTCTAAAGTATCTTTTAATAGTTTCTGTATTATATAGTTTTCTTTTTTCACACTTAAGTATTTTTATTTTTGTTTGTATATTTTCAAACTACTTTTTCATAAGTATTA
>WRNS01000310.1 GCA_009776495.1 Methanobrevibacter sp.
CTATTATTAATTAAAGTTTTTAAGAATGGTTTAAGTATTTCATAAACTGATTAATTATTATTATTAATTATTAAATTATTATTAATTATAAATTATTATTATTAATTATTATTATTTCATAAAATGGTTATTTGATATTTCATAAAATGGTTATTTATTATTTCATAAAATGATTATTTGATATTTTCATGATTTTATTGGAGGAAATGGATTGCTTCTATTAATAAGTCCTATAAACAACGATGAGGCACTTGAATCTATTGAAGGCGGTGCAGATATAGTTGATGTTAAAAATCCTAAAGAAGGATCTCTTGGTGCTAATTTCCCATGGGTCATCAAAGAAATTAGAGAAATAACCCCAGATAATATGTTGGTTAGTGCTACTTTAGGAGATGTTCCTTATAAACCTGGAACTGTTTCTCTTGCAGCTTTAGGTGCATTAAATTCAGGGGCAGATTACATAAAAGTAGGATTGTATGGAACATCAAACTATGATGAAGCATTGGAAGTAATGAAAAATGTGGTTAAAACTATAAGAGCTGAAAGCTCTAAAGCTTTGGTAGTTGCTTCTGGATATGCTGATGCGCATCGTGTTGGAGCAGTTAGTCCTTGGGAAATTCCTAAAATAGCTAAAAAGTCAGGTTCCAATTTAGCTATGTTGGATACTGCGGTTAAAGATGGAAAAACTCTTTTTGATCATTTAAATATAGATGAATTAGGAAGATTTGTGGATGAAATTCATAGCTATGGCTTAAAATCTGCATTAGCTGGATCTGTTAAAAAAGAACAGTTAAAACCACTTTATGAAATAGGTTGTGATGTTGTGGGTATAAGAGGTGCAGCTTGTCTTGGTGGAGATAGAAATTCTGGTAAAATCCATAGATCTGCTGTAGCTGAATTAAAAACTTTGATAAATTCTTTTAAATAATTACAGTTTACTTAAATATTATTAACAAGTTAGCTAAAAAATAATTACAGGTTTTCTTAAATCTTATTAACTAGATTAGCTAATATTACTTTACAGGTGGGAAAATTGTTTTCAAAAAAAATTAAAGAGGCGGAAATAGGATATACTTACGATGATTTTTTACTCGTACCTAATGCTTCTTGGGTTGAAGCAAAGGATGTGGATATAAAGTCTAATGTATCAAAAAATTTTCAATTAAATATTCCTATTATTAGTTCAGCTATGGACACAGTTACAGAATCTGAAATGGCAATAGCTTTAGCTCAAGCTGGAGGATTAGGTGTTATTCATAGGAATATGACTGTGGAACAACAAATAGCTGAGATTAAAAAGGTGAAAGCCTTTGGAAACCTTACTATTACTGATGTTGTTACTATAACTTCGGATTCTTCCCTTTCAGAAGTTAAAGATATTATGGAGCAAGAGGAGGTTAGTGGTCTTCCAGTTATTGAAAATGAGAAAGTCATTGGGATAGTAAGTAAAAGAGATATTATGCCTATCCGTTCTTATTCTGATAAAAAAGTAAAGGATATTATGACTTCTGATGTTGTAACAATTGATGAAGCTACATCTGCTTCTGAAGCTTTAGATATTGCTTATGAAAATAAGGTAGAAAGACTACCTGTTGTAAAAGATGAAAAACTAGTGGGTATTGTAACAATAAGGGATATTTTAAACCATAAAAAGTATCCTAATGCTTCAAGAGATAAAAAAGGTAGATTGTTGGTAGCTGCAGCTGCTGGACCTTTTGATTTAGATAGAGCTATAGCATTAGATGAGGCAGGTGCAGACGTTATAGCTGTTGATTGTGCTCATGCTCATAACATGAATGTTGTTAAATTTGCAAAAACAATGAAAGAAAATATTGACGCTGATTTGATAGTGGGTAATATTGCCACTTCTAAAGCTGCTGAAGATCTCATTGCTCAGGAAGTAGATGGTTTAAAAGTTGGAATTGGTCCAGGTTCAATGTGTACTACACGTATAATAGCTGGTGTTGGTGTTCCTCAGCTTACTGCTATTTCAAATGTAGCGGATATAGCTATTGACTATGATGTTCCAGTTATAGCTGATGGAGGTCTTAGATATTCTGGTGACATAGCTAAAGCTTTAGCTGCTGGAGCTGATTTTGTAATGTTAGGAAATCTATTAGCTGGAACATATGAATCTCCAGGTGATGTTGTTGTTATGAATGGAAGGAAATATAAACAATATCGTGGAATGGGTTCAATGGGAGCTATGACTGGTGGTTTTGGTGGTGGAGCTGATAGATACTTCCAAGAAATTAAAGGACATATGAAACACTCAAAACTCGTTCCTGAAGGTGTTGAAGGAGCCGTACCATATAAAGGAACGGTTGACGAAGTTGTTTTCCAACTTATTGGTGGATTAAAAGCTTCTATGGGATATTGTGGAGCTAAAGATATTCAAACCATGAAAAAACAAGCTGAATTTGTTAGAATTACTTCAAGTGGTATTAAAGAAAGCCATCCCCATGATCTATTAATTACTAATGAAAGTCCAAATTATCCTACATTGGAGTAGCTATATTTTTTAATAAATATTTTTTAATATATATTTTAATAATATTTTTAATAATATTTCTAAATATATTTTTAACAATATTTTTAATATATATTTTTATA
>WRNS01000311.1 GCA_009776495.1 Methanobrevibacter sp.
GAAATTTTAAAGAATTTTAAATAAATTTTAAATTAATTCAACTAATATTAAAAATTTAAAAAATTTTAATAAATTTCAAAATAAATAAATTATTTAATATTAATTTTTGAGGGAATTAAATGACAAACACAACAGGAAAAATATTTTCTATAACTAGTTTTGGCTCTAGTCATGGGAAAGCTATTGGAGCGGTTATTGATGGGTGTCCAGCTAATTTAGAGCTTGATGAAAAAGATATTCAAAAAGAGTTAAATAGGCGAAAACCAGGAAATAGTGAAATAACAACTTCAAGATCAGAATCAGATGAAATTCAATTAATTTCAGGAATTTTTAATGGAAAAACTGATGGAACTCCGATTGCAGGAATTGTATTTAACAAAGATCAAATATCTAAAGACTATGAATCACTTAAAAATACTCCAAGACCAGGACATGGAGATTATACTTGGAGGAGCAAGTATGGAAATTATGATTACCATGGCGGTGGTCGTGGAAGTGGAAGAATCACTATTGGACATGTGATTGGTGGAGCAATAGCTAAAAAGCTATTAAATGAATATAACATAAAAATCATATCTCATGTGAAGCAAATTGGAAAAATAAAAGCAAAGACAGTGAATATGAATTTAATAGAAGAATTTGCATCAAAAAATCCTGTTAGATGTGCTGATCCAACTGCAGCTAAAGCTATGGAAGAGCTAATTTTAGAATATAAAGAAAAAGGAGATTCCATTGGAGGTATTGTTGAAACCATAGCTTTAAATGTTCAAACAGGACTTGGTGAGCCTGTGTTTGGAAAGTTAGATGGAGATTTAGCTAAAGCTTTAATGGGAATTGGTTCTGTAAAAGGAGTAGAGATTGGATTCGGATTTGATGTAGCTACATCTACAGCATCCGAAATCAATGATGAATTTTACATTAAAAATAAAGAAAATATAAATAAAACAGCTAATAAAGAAACTAAATACGAGGACAAAAAAACTAAAAAAAATACAGATTTCAGCCAATATGATATTGGAACTACAACCAATACATCTGGAGGAATTTTAGGAGGAATTAGTAATGGTATGCCAATTATCACTAGAATAGCTGTTAAACCAACTCCTTCAATATCCACTCTACAAAACACAGTTGATTTAGAAAGAGGTGAAGAAACTAAAATTGAAATTAAAGGTAGACATGACCCTTGTATCTGTCCAAGAATTACTGCAGTTAGTGAATCAGCAGTAGCTATTGTATTAGCTGACCACATGTTACAATCAGGTTTTATTCATCCAACTGATTTAAATAAAACACATTAGCATATTTTATTTATTATTTTATTATTTTATGAAAAAAATCTTAAATAAAAATATTAAATTATTTCTTTTTATTTTCATGTTTATAAGAAAAATCTTTAATAAAAGTATTTTGATTATTGTTTGAATTTAAAACAGTTTGTTTGTCATTCGAATCATTATTAATGGAATGATTCAGATTTTGATTATTTTTAGCAAATTTATTTTTCATTTTAATAATTTTTACTTTGTTACGATTCTTATCATCTATTTCTAACTTCATTCCATCGAAAGCAGCTATTGTTCTAATGCCCGATTTTTTTTGAACATATTTAGCTTCATTAGCTGGGTTTTCACTAAGCATTTTAAATCCGAAATGGGTCATAATAGCTATTTTTGGATTAACTTCCTTTACTAATTTCGCAAAATTACCTGAACACATATGTCCCTTAATTGATTTTGTACCTGGTCTAATAACGCTTCCAATTAAGATATCTGCATCTTTATGATATTCATGCAATTTATCAAAGTACTTAGTATCAGAAGTGTATGAAATAGCTAAGCCATTAGCTTGCATTTGAAAACCAACACAAGTTGGATCTCCATGAATAGTTTTAGTCCCTTTAATTTTGATACCATCCACTGTTTTAGTTTTATTAGGATCTAAAACTAGTTTATCAGATTTACCTCTATGATAATTAGAAATACAAGGTCCCCACTGTTTAAATCCCTTGAAAACACTACGACTACCTATTATTACTCCATTCTCTCTGGTCATTCCCCTTGTCATAGCTTCGATGAGAACTTCTACATCAGTATAGTGATCTGTATGTGCATGAGATACAAAAACACCATTTAATGTCGTAGGTTTTATTCCAAACTGATAGGACCTTACTAATGCTCCTGGACCTGGATCAATATGATAATTTTTCCCATTAATATCATCAATTCTAAATCCTCCAGTCATCCTTTTTTGACTAATTGTTGTGAAACGTCCCCCACCAGTTCCTAAAAATGTTATTTTCATTGTCTCACCATTAAAACACATGATTATCTAAATTTTAGTTGATAATGAATTCAAAGTTGATTTGATTTCGTTCATACTTTTATCTACCAAGATAAAAAGTAAATAATTAGAGTTTCACTTATTTAAGTGTATTGTCGTGATAAAAACTATGCTGATTGATTTTTTAAATAATAGCTTCTCTACAGTAATAGCTTCTCAACTTTATCTAATAATTAATTTATATTTAGTATTAAAAATATAAATACTATTCTACCTGTTTAGTAATTCAAATTTAAATTAAAAAAATTATTAAATATTA
>WRNS01000312.1 GCA_009776495.1 Methanobrevibacter sp.
AATAATTTTAATTTATGAATATTTTTTAAAATAATTTTGCATAATAACTATTTTTTTCAATAATTTTTCAGTAATTTTACAATAATGAATATTTTTTTTAAATTTTTTTAAAATAATTAAATAAAACTATCATATAATTAAAATATTGTTTGATAATTTGATTTTTTAACTTTAAATTAATTTTCATCTTCAATTCTAATATCTTTTCTTTTTATTTTTCCACTAATTGTTTTAGGAAGTTCATCTACAAATTCAACTATACGTGGATATTTATAAGGTGCAGTAACACTTTTCACGTGATTCTGTAATTCTTTTTTTAATTCTTCAGAAGGTGAATATCCTTTTGCAAGAACAATTGTTGATTTTACAACTTGGCCTCTTATAGGATCAGGATATCCTGTTATGGCACATTCTAACACACTTGGATGTGTTATTAAGGCACTTTCTACTTCAAATGGACCTATTCTATAACCTGAGCTTTTTATAATATCATCAACTCTTCCAATAAACCATAAGTAGTCATCCTCGTCTTTCCAAGCTGTATCTCCACTATGATAATGGTTATCATACCAAGATTCTTTGGTTTTTTCTTCATCTTTGTAATATTCTTCAAATAAACCTGGTGGAGAACCATTTTTTACATTAATAGTTATTTCTCCTTCTTCACCAATTTCAGCTATATTATCTTCCATGTCAAGTAGCTCTATATTGTAAGTTGGAGAAGGCTTACCCATTGATCCTGGTTTTGGATCCATCCATATGAAATTAGCTATGAGGGCTACAGTTTCACTTTGACCAAAGGCTTCTCTTATTTTAAGTCCAGAAATTTCATAAAATTTATTATAAACTTCAGGATTTAATGGCTCTCCAGCGGTAGTAGCATAGGTCCAATTACTAAAATCGTAATTAGTTAAATCTTCTTTAATTAAAAATCTATAAATTGTAGGAGGAGCACAAAAAGTATTTACTTTATTTTTTTTCACCTTCTCAAGAAGGTTCAAGGCGTCAAATCGGTTGTAATCATAAATGAATAAAGCAGATCCTGCTATCCATTGGCCATATAATGAACCCCAGCTAGTTTTAGCCCAACCAGTATCAGCTGAGGTATGGTGAAGTCCATCTTCAACTACATTGTGCCAATATTTTGCTGTTAAAATGTGACCAAGTGGATAAATATAGTTATGTTTAACCATTTTTGGCTGTCCTGTTGTTCCTGAAGAAAAATAAATAAGTAATGGATCTTCGTTGGATGTAGCTTCCTCTCCAGTTGGTCTATTAAAATCTTCACTCATATTTTCTATTTCACGACTAAAGTTTAACCAACCTTCAATTTCTTTTTTACCAGTTTTATCTCCAATCCATACTTTTTTTAGTTTCAAATTTAGCTGTTTTTCTGATTCGTTATAATCTTTGATTAAATCGGCTTCATCCACAGATAAAATTAATTTAACATCGGCACTTGTGATTCTATAAGTCATATCCTTAACTTTTAACATATGTGTAGCTGGAATAGCTATTGCTCCTATTTTATGAAGTCCCATCATAGAAAACCAAAATTCATAACGGTTTTTTAAGGTAAGCATTACTGCATCACCTTTTTTTATACCTATACTTTTAAAAAAATTAGCTACCTTGTTACTATAGTTTCTCATTTCCTTAAATGTGAAAGTCTCATCTTCACCATTGTCATTACACCAAACAAGAGCTATTTTTTTGGGATCTTCTTCTGCATATCTATCTACTATATCAAATGCAAAATTGAAATTTTCAGGAATTTTAAAACTGAAATTGTTTTTAAAATCTTCATAAGAGTCAAAATCAACTCTATTAACATATTCTTTTATTAAAGATGACATTATGCTACCCCATATTATTATTATTATAATTATTAAATAATCACAGCTAAAAATTTGGCTTGTTTGCCATTTAAAGCTTTCATAGCATGTTCATAGCTTGAATCAAAAAAAACAGTATCTCCTTTGTTTAAAATTATTTCATGATCATGGAGATAGAGTTTTAAAGATCCTTCTATTACATAATTAAATTCTTGCCCTGGATGTGAGTTTTTAAGAGGGGTTTCTTCTTTTGGTTCTACTGTCACTATAAGTGTTTCAGCTTTTTTTTGGATGAATCTATCAGTAACTCCTTCACATTCATATCCTTTTCTTTTTTCCACAAACCTTCCTTTACCTGCTCTTGTTATGTGGAATATATTCATACGTGTTTCTTCACCTGAAACGAGTAAACCCATATCAACTCTAAATTTTTGAGCTATTTCATAAAGAACACTAACAGGAATATCTTTCTCTCCTTTTTCATATTGATTGTATTCTTCCTCATCAATATTAAGATCATTAGCGATTTCACTAGTTGTAACATCTGAAAGCTCTCTGAGCTCTTTAACCCTAAATCCTATGTCTTTAACTATATCTTTCATAAAGAATTCCTCTTTTTAAAAAAATTAATAAATAATTTTATTTTTTATAAAATAATCTATTTTCAATAAAATATCTATTTTCAATAAAATTATCTCTTTTCAATAAAAATATCCTATTTTCAATAAAAATATTCTATTTTCAAAAACAATTATTTTT
>WRNS01000313.1 GCA_009776495.1 Methanobrevibacter sp.
TTATACCTTTTTTTCTTTTTTTAATTAACTTTAATTAAATTAATTATTTTTTAGCTATAATTTTTAATTTTTTTTCAAGATAGGATTATTTTGGTGCGTTTATTTCATATTTTTTCAAGATAGGATTATTTTGGTGTGTTTATTTCATATTTTTTCAAGATAGGATTATTTTTGTTCTGTTTTTTTAATAATTTTATAAGTTTTATAATTCATTAGGTAAAACTTATTAATCTTCTAATCAATAATCATTAAATATACATTCATTGCTTATAATTAAGGAATTAGATAAGATGATAATAGAAAATTCATTGGATGAAGTAAAAAAGAGAGAAACTTCTTTAAAAATTATTAAATCAATAATCAATGCTCATGGCAGAGATAACTTATATGATTTCACAGGTCTTTCTGGTGGATTTTTAGCTACTACCGATGATTTAAATCTATTAGAAACTTATGTTGGTCCAGCTATTTTTGAAGAAAAGTTACAATATTTAGGAAAAGTCCATCTCGGAGGGGAAAAGATTTTTCCAGTAAATAGAACTAGTTCTGGAATATTAGCTACAATATTAGCATTAGTTCCACGGAATAGCTGTGTTATACACTTTGTACCTGAACTTCCTTCTCATCCTTCTATTTTAAGAAGTTGTAAATTGAAAAATGCGAATTATATAGAATTTGATGATATATCAAGGTTCCATACTCCTCAAAACACTTCTCTAATCATTATAACTGGAGCTACTATGGATCACAAAGTTATTGATGAGGAAATCTTTGAAAAAATAATAGCTAAAGCAAAAGAAAAAGAAATTCCAGTTTTAGTAGATGATGCTTCTGGTGCAAGACTTAGAACAGCTATTTACAAACAAAAAAAAGCTATAGAACTTGGAGCTGATCTTGTTGTTACCAGTACAGATAAGCTAATGATGGGACCTCGTGGTGGTTTGATAGGTGGAAAAACTGAGTTAATAGATGAAATAAAAGCTTGTGCCACTAAATTTGGATTAGAAGCCCAACCACCAACAATTCTTGCTATGGTTAATGGATTAGAAAGTTATAATGAAAATAATCTATTAAATTCTATTGAAAAAAGAAATAAATTGATTAAAATACTTAAAAATGATTTTAAATACTTTGAAGAAAGTCCAACAGGGGTTATGATTTCTGAAAACTCTTTAAAAAAAGAGATAGCTAATCAAAATATAGAGACAACTTTTTCACCTAAAGATCTTTGCTTTTTATGGGCAATGATTTTATTAAAACAAGAACATATCATCACAATTCCAGCAGTAGCTATGCCTGGAGCTTCAGCTACAGTGAGATTTGATTTGGCTTCTAATGATGCTTTAAAATTGGATATAGCTATTTTACAAGATAAAATTAAGAATTCTTTTAAATATCTTTTAAAAATAGCTACTGATGAGGAAGTAGCTAAGGATATTCTGTTTAATTGTGAATAATTGAGTAATGCTTATCTTTCACTATTCTTTTGTTTAAAAAATAGATTCAAAGGGATTTGCTAAAATTTTACTTTCAAAAAAATTTATTGTAATATATTTTTCTTAATTTTAATATATTCTTCCTAATTTTAATATATTTATCTTAATTTTAATATATTTTTCTTATTTTAATATGTTTTTTTCCCTTTTTTCTTTCATGATTATATCTATTTTGAAAATAATATTAAATATCCTCACGCCTAGTATTAACTTGTTTCATTGCTTTAATTGAACACTCATTCGATTTAATTAGGTATATATATAATGAAATTTATAAATTAAGGTATTCTTATAAGTGGGGTGATATTATAGAGAATAAAGATAAAATAGCAGATGTGGTATTTGTATTATCCATGAAATATGGCTTTGACAATGTATCTATAAAACATATTCAAGAAGAATCCGGATTTACTGCAGGTTCTATATACTATTATTTCAAAGATAAAGATGAAATCTTACAGTATATGGTTAACAAATATTTAATAGCTTCTTTCCATAAGATGAAAGAAAAAGTACTAGATTCCAATGGCTCTTTAATGGAAAAAATAGAGATAATTTTCAATTTTGGAGATTCGCCTATTATTACTGAAGTTGAATCTCAAGATATTTTAGACAAATTTCCAATTAATTACAGGGAATTTTGGGTAATGTATACAAGTATTTATCATCATCATCCAGAGATAAGACCTGATTTTTGTAAATTATGTGATGAATCACATGATTTTTACTATGGCTTAGTTCAAGAAGCTATAAACAAAAAAGAAATAAGAGATGACATAGATATTGAAGAATTAATCATGTTTATTAAAACAATATTAAAAGGATATTTAGTTTTAATTGTGTTTCAATCAAATTTACCATCTGAATACCTTTTGAAGGCTAATATGAAATTATTGTATGAAGCTATTAAAAGACGATAATTTTTCTAACTATTTTTTTGAAATGAGGCTTAATATTAATCTTTCAATAAATTTTTAGAATAAATTTTTTTTTTTATTTTTTAATTAATTTTTATTATAATTTTTTAAATTTTTTTTTATTTTTTAATTAATTTTTATTATAATTTTTTAAATTTTTATTTTATTTTTTAATTAATTT
>WRNS01000314.1 GCA_009776495.1 Methanobrevibacter sp.
CTGCGTAAAGTGTCTTTTGTGGATGCTCCAGGTCACGAAACTTTGATGGCTACTATGTTGTCTGGTGCAGCAATTATGGATGGTGCAGTTTTAGTAATAGCTGCAAACGAACATTGTCCTCAACCTCAAACAAAGGAACACCTCATGGCTTTAGATGTTATAGGTGTGACTGACGTTATTGTAGTTCAAAATAAAATTGATATTGTTTCTAAAGAAAGAGCTATTGAAAGCTATAATGAAATTAAAGAATTTGTCAAAGGTACTTGTGCGGAGGAAGCTCCTATAATTCCAGTGTCAGCTCAACAAGGAGCTAACGTGGATATTTTAATCGATGCTATTGATAAAAAAATTAAAACACCTAATAGAGATTCTGATAAACCTCCAAAAATGCATGTAGCTAGATCTTTTGATATAAATAAACCAGGTTCTCATCCAGAAGATATTAAAGGAGGAGTAATTGGTGGAACATTGGTTCAAGGAACCTTAAAAATGGGAGAAAATATTGAGATTAAACCAGGTATTGAAAATAAAAAAGATGGAAAAAATGCTTGGATAAGCTTAAAATCACAAATCATAGGACTTAATGCTGGAGGAAAAGACGTTGAAGAGGTTGGTCCAGGTGGTCTTGTTGGTATAGCTACTAAACTTGATCCATCTCTTACAAAAGCAGATTCATTATCAGGATCTGTAGCTGGTGAATCAGGAACTTTACCTGATGTTTTACATAGTTTAGAAATGGAAACTCATTTATTAGATCGTGTTGTTGGTACTAAAGAGGAAAGAGATGTTGCTCCTATTAAACTTAAAGAACCTTTAATGATTAATTGTGGAACAACTACCACTATTGGAGTTGTAACTAAAGTAAAAGGAAATGTTTTTGTAACTTTAAAATTACCAGTGTGTGCTGATAATGGTGATAGAGTAGCTTTAAGCCGTAGAGTTGGTGCTCGTTGGAGATTAATTGGTTATGGTATTATAAATTAATTATTAATTAATTTTTATAAAAATTTTTAAATTTCCAATCCTTTTATTAAGGTAGATATTATGGAAAAAAAATCTAAAAAAGAAATTATTATTGATACAAATTTTTCATGATTCCCTTTCAATTCAATATTGATATTATTGATGAACTTGAAAAAGCTTTACCTTCTTATAAATTGTCAACTTTTAAATTTGTTATAAATGAATTAGAAAATTTAAAGAAGAAACTTAAAGGCAAAAATAGGGTTGCAGCAGAAATTGCTATAAAAATAGTTAATTCTTCAAAGATACATATAAAAGATAATCCTTTAAAGAATAATGAAACTGTAGATGAAGCTTTAATTCGTTTATCCAAGGTAATAGCTACTAATGATATTGAACTTAAAAAAAGAGCAAAGAAAAATGGAATAACTGTTGTTTATTTAAGACAAAAAAGGTATGTTTCTGTTGATGGAAGATTATAATAATATTTATTAAAAATTGAAAAATTTTGATTAATCTATTTGAAAACATATATGAATATATAAAAAAAAATCTGGTGGAAAAATGAATTTATGGACTGAACTTAAAACAGGACCAAATGTTCCTGAAGTGTTATATGCAGTAATTGAAATTCCAAAAGGATCTAGAAATAAATATGAATATGATAAAGATATGGAATCCTTCATGTTAGATAGAGTCTTACACTCTTCAGTTGTTTATCCTGCAGATTATGGTTTTTTACCTCAAACACTATATGACGATGGGGATCCAATGGATATTTTAGTATTAATGGATCAACCAACATTCCCTGGTTGTATAATTGAATCAAGGCCCATTGGTATTATGGGAATGATTGATGGAGGAGAAAAAGATTTTAAAATATTGGCTGTTCCAGTAGAAGATCCAAAATATGAAGATATTAAAGATATTGGAGATGTTCCTTCCCACCTTTTAGATGAGATTGCTGAGTTTTTTAAAACTTATAAAAATCTTGAAGGAAAAGAAGTTGAAATTTTAAGTTGGGAAAATGCTGAAGTAGCTAAAAAAGAAGCTATTAGATCAATTGAATTATATAATCAGAAATAATTATTATATAAAAAAAAATAATTTTTAATTAAACTTTAATTCATTATTAAACTAATTTGTAAATGCGTTGAGGGGTTTATTTGTATTATTTATCTAAAATTGAGGGTACTGTTAGAATTCCACCATATAGATTCGAGGATCCTCTTGAAGATGTAGCTATTGAAACATTAAATGAAACATATAATGGTAGACTTGATAAAAAATTAGGTTTGCTTGTAACTGTAAATGACATCGAGGAAATTGGTGAAGGTAAAGTGATTATGGGAGATGGTGCAGCATATCATAATGTTTTGTTTAATGCATTNTTTTTCAAACCAGAATTACAGGAGATAATAGAAGGAGAAGTAATTGAAATTGCTGAATTCGGAGCATTTATAAGAATGGGCCCAATGGATGGATTAGTTCATGTATCTCAAGTTACTGATGATTATATTAATTTTGATTCTAAAAGAGGAGCTCTTCTTGGTAAAGAATCTAAAAAATCCCTTGAAGAAGGCAATAAAGTTAGAGCCAGAATAGTAGCTGTCAGTTTTAAAGGGAAAT
>WRNS01000315.1 GCA_009776495.1 Methanobrevibacter sp.
AATTATTATTAATAAAAAAAAATTAAAAAAGATTAAAAAAATAAAATAAAATTATTATTAATAAAAAATCAATGAAAAAAAAAATAGGAATAAAATAATATATAATAAATATTCAATAAACTAATTTTAAAAATGATAAATATTTTAATTAGCCTTTATAGATTCTAATTTACTTAAAATTTCCCAAATTAACGTTCTAGCATGGATTGGAATGTTAGGATCGTTGCTAATTTCATCTAAAATTAAAATAACTGCACTTGCTCTTACAGTTTCATCCTCATCTTCATTTCCTAAAATAGTGTTTGATTCATCAGCAGCTCTCCTGATATTACGAGGAACGCTTGGGTTCTCCATGATATGTTTTAATATTTCAGAAACTTCTATAAAAATGCTGTTAGTCATGTATACTCCTCCAAAAAATAAAAAAAATTTAATAATTTATAATCTTGATAAAAATTTATAATTTTAAAATATGATAAAAATTTATTAATTTTACTATTACATTAAATATGCTTAAATATTTTTGGGTAAACTAAATTCCTTTATAAAAAAATTTAGTTTAATAAGTTATTTTTCCATAGCTATTTTAATAATTTATTAAAATTACTTAAATAATCTCTATTTTGAAACGGCTATAGCTACTGTCACACCATCTATAGCTATTTTTCTATGAATTAGCTTAGAACCATCTTCTGTAGCTATCATTGCGCATGCTTCACAAACCCCATCAATTCCGAATTTTTCTTTTACATATGATGATTTTGAGCAATCTTTTGAAGTGTCACTACTATAAAAATCCTTTATTTTTTCTTTTTCAACTATAATCAATGGCTTATTCAATGTTTTAGATGTTTCAATAATTCCTAATTCCTCTTTTTTTATAGAAACAGTAGCTATTTCATCGATTCTATTTAGAGAAATTCCCAAATTTTTCATAGCTGTATGAATAGCTAATAACACTTGTTTTTCACTAATATTTTTTCGGCTACCAATTCCTATAACGAATTTTTTTGGTTTTAATTCTAATTCATAACCTGTATACATAGCTATTATTTTATTTTTAATATTTTTATCTATATTTAATATATAATTATAATTATTTTTAATATATTCATTGGTATTTTTTATTGAATTATCTTGCTTTTTATTAACATTGATTTCAAGTGTATCTTTTATAAAAAAGTCTTCAATATACTCGGTGATTCTAGAGTTTGATTTCAAGTGTAAAATTCCACCATCTAAAATAGCTTTATTAAAACTTAAAACCTTTTCTTTATTAATAATATTCCAATAAAAATGATTAGCTAATGTGTCTATAGCTATTTTACCATGAATATCTGTTGAAGTTGTAATAACTTCTTGAGCAGATAATAATTTAGCTATTTTTTTTGAAAATCTGTTAGCTCCTCCTATGTGCCCAGATAGTAAGCTAATGACAAACTTTCCTTTTTCATCAATGGATAAAACTCCAGGATCATTATATTTATCACTTAAGTTATTGCAAATAGCTCTAACAAGAATTCCTGTGGCCATAATGCCTATGATCAAATCATATTCTTTAATAACATGGCTTATACTGTTTTTTACATTTTTATGAAAAGTTTCTGTTTTGATGATAGTATAATCATCGTCTAAAAGAGATTTTAATTTTTTTGATAATAGTTTACCCTTTTTTGAAACAGATAAAATAGCTACTTTCATTCAATCACGTTAAAACAATTATTAAATTTAATGTCTGGAATTTTTAATTTTAAATTTTTAATCTTAATCAAGGACTATATTCTATATTATTTTCTATATTATTTCTATTAACTTTTTTTATTTTCTTACCTTGTATATTTGTTTGTTATGAAAATTTTTTAATTATCTGAACTTATTTTTGATTGTGCTAATATTTTTTTTTAAAAAAAATCAAAAAAATTATATATATTAAACTATATATTATTTTTTATGTTATCAAGTGAGAAAACAGTTAGCAAAAGTGTTGCTACTAAATTAACTTCATTAGAATTACAAAAAATTAATAATCTTGTAGAGATTGGGATGTATTTAAATAGTTCTGATTTTTTAAGAGAAGCTGTTAGGGAAAAATTAAAAGCTATAGAGGTGATAAACATTAGAGATATAGATTATGAAACAGCTAAAAAAGAAGTATTAGAATACCATAAAACACATGACTCTGCATATATATCAGAAATATCAGAGAATTTAAAGCTTGATTTAAGTTTAACAGTTAATATTATAGATGAATTAATTAAAGAAGGGAAAATTGAAGAGGTTATCTAATGCCAATATATGTAAAAAAAGGAGACGGTATTAGAGGAGATAAAATAATAGCGGAATCTAGAAAAATATCTAACGTTCAAATAATAGCTAAATCAGGTAGACATAAAGCACAGAGAATAGTTTTAAAAGATAATGCCACATGTGTAATCGATAAAGAAACTAAAATATCAAAAAAATAGCTGATAAAGTTCAAACTTCTCATAAACCTGTGAAATTAAGTTTAAACTCAACAAAATATTAGTAAAAAATTTTAAATTCAAAGTAAAAAAAAAAAAAAAAAAAAAAAAAAAAAAAAAAAAA
>WRNS01000316.1 GCA_009776495.1 Methanobrevibacter sp.
TTTAATCTTTTAAGAAAAAAACTATTTTTAAAATCATTATAAACAATTTATTTCCTTTTTTATTCTTCTTTTCGAGAATTTATTTGAATTTTTTAAAAATATTAAAATAATTTTATGATAATATTTAATAAATATAAAAATAATTTTAAAAATTAAATATTTTAAAAAGATAAAATGAAGTGGAAAAAAATCGGCGATATACTCATACTTGATAAAAATTTTAAATATGAATCAAAAAAAGATTTAAAACTATTATCAAATGTTCATAACGTGGATACAATTGTTAAAATAAAAAATATTTCTGGAGAATTTAGAAAACCCTCAATTGAAATTTTACTAGGTGATAACACAGAAACAATCCATAAAGAAAATGGTTGTTTGTTTAAATTAGACATAGCTAAAGTCATGTGGTCAAAAGGAAATACCAATGAAAGACTCAGAATAGCTAAGCTTGTCACCCCTGGTGAGAGGATAGTTGATATGTTTGCAGGAATTGGTTATTTTTCCATACCAATAGCTATTCACAGCCAAGTAAAAAAGATTTATTCAATAGAACTCAATCCAGATTCACACCATTATCTCGTGAATAATATTGATTTGAATAAAATAAATATAAAAGCAGGATATGAAAAAATAAAAGCTATTTTAGGAGATAATCGTGAAATAGCTACTAAATTAACAGCTGATAGGGTTTTAATGGGTTATGTTAAAACAACACACCACTTTTTAGATGTAGCTATTGAATGTGTAAACTATGGAGGAACACTTCACTACCATGAAACCGTCCCAGAAAAGTTAATGAATAGTAGACCATATGAGAGAATAGCTAAATCAGCTAAGGATAGGGAAATTGAAATATTAGCTACTAATATTATTAAAAAGTATTCTCCTGGTGTTGTTCATATTGTTGTAGATGTGAAAATATATTAATTTTTTGGATATTGTATTTTCTAACTAATCATTAACTAGAATATTTTATTTCAGACTAATTATATTAAAAAGGAAGATAAAAATAATAACATCAATTTACTTTAAAAATAATTTTTAAAAAAAAATACAACAAATAATATTATATATATTAAGTTATTTTGAGGTGTGTCTTATGGATAATTATCAAACTCCTTCCAACAACCCTCCAGCATTGATAAAGTTTTTTTTTGGAAGTAGAATGCACCTAGGTGAAGTAAACATAGGAAGTTTTTATCTTACTTTGTTGGATTTAATAAATAGAAAATATGTTTCTGTTAAAATAGTTAGAAAAAAATATAAATTTAATGAAAAAACCCATGATAAAAATGATATAGGGAAAAAATCTAACTCAGAACATAGAAAAATCCTGGAAAAAATTATTTTACAAATTAATAGGCAATCTGCAGCTAAATTACATCCCTTTGAGAAAAATGTTTTAAGATGTATTTATGCATTAAAATGTAAAGGAAATATTGACATATGTAATACGAAAGACGCCATACGGAAGAGATTAAAGGTTTCCACCTTCCAAAAAAATTACGATGCTTGGATGGAAAATTTTTACAATGAATTTATTAAGAAAAATGAATTTAAACATTCCAATAATAAAGTTAGTCAGATTTTAGGAATGGATAGTTGGACTAAAGAAGGAAAAGAACTTAAAGAAAAATGGGATTTGTTTAAAAACTATCATAAAAAAAATTTAAAGACTTCTGGCAGAACAGAAGAATTTTTTAATGAAGGAATAAACTACATACCATACTTACTTGCATTAGGAATCCCTAAAACCCTTTTAATAAATAATTTTAACCAAGCTACTAACATATCAGATACATTGATATTTTTAAAGTATGGAACAGATTCTTTGATAAATGATATTGTGAAAGATTTTTTACAAGCAGATGGCTCATTTGATCCAAAGTATTATAACACTTCTGGAAATTTTGTTCCTGGGTTTGGATTGTAAAAAATAATTTATTTTTTTATTTTAAAACAGTATCAACAGCTATTTTTCAAGATTAATGTCTTTCTTAATAAATTTTTATTTAAATAACTTTCATTAATATATTTATCATAAATAGCTAATCTTTCCTTTAAATCAAATCCCCCTTCTATTGTAATTCTTTCTAACTCTTCAATTTCAGGCCATGGTGAATCAGGATTTACATAATCATGACTTATAGGAGAAACTCCTCCAAAGTCATCAGCACCACATAGTAAGAATATTTGATTAGTTTCATGATTTAAATTTGGAGGAACTTGAATACTAACATCATCAAACAATAGCTTAGCTACTGAAACCGTCCTAATCATGTCAAAAAGTGATGGTTCTCTTTGCTTTTCCATTGGAATTCCTGGTTTAGATCTAAAATTCTGAATGATAATCTCTTGAATATGACCATATTTTTCTTGTAACTTTTTAATCTCAAGTAAAGATTCAGCTATTTCTTCCTTTGTTTCTCCAATGCCAATCAATATTCCTGTGGTGTATGGTATTTTGAGCTTTCCAGCATTAGCTATTGTCTTAATTCTTAGTTTTGGATCTTTTCCTGGACTGTTTTCATGAGCTATTGTTTTTGTGAGTCGTGCTGAA
>WRNS01000317.1 GCA_009776495.1 Methanobrevibacter sp.
TTTTTAAATTTATCATAATTTATGAATTTTTAAAATTTTAATAAGTTAATTTAATAATTAAAAAATTCAATAAATATTTTAGAAAGTTAAATAAGATAATTATTTATTTGTAAAAACATATTCATATTTTTAAGTAGAAATAATTTTAGCAGTGAATTATGTCATTTTTATGGAGGAAGTGTGAAAATGCTAGAAGATTCTGAAATGGAGTATATAAGAGGAAAACTTGGTAGANAACCGAATGAACTTGAAGAAGAGATGTTGGATGTAATGTTCTCTGAACACTGTTCATATAAAAGTAGTAGACCAATTTTAAGTCTTTTTCCAACTGAAGGAGAAGACATTATAATGGGACCAGGGGATGATGCTGGAATAGTATCTATTACAGAAAAGTATGCTCTTGCAATAGCTATGGAAAGTCACAATCATCCTTCAGCTATTGAACCATACAATGGGTCAGGAACTGGAGTTGGAGGAATACTTCGTGATATTATTTCAATGGGCGCTATGCCAATAGCTGTCCTCGATAGTCTCCGATTAGGGCCCCTTGAAGATGAAAGATCAAGATTTTTATTAAAAGAAATGGTTAGAGGGGCTTCTGACTATGGAGCTAATGTAGCTGTTCCTTCTGTTGGTGGAGAAATTGAATTTGATGAATCATTTAGAGCTAATCCTCTGGTAAATGTAATGGCCGTAGGACTAGTTGAAAAAGATAAAATATATAAAGGAATAGCTCCTAACGTTGGAGATGTATTTTTACTTATGGGTGGCACAACAGGAAGAGATGGGATTCATGGTGTTACTTTTGCTTCTGAAGGATTATCCTCAGACGCTGAAAGTGAAGATTCATCAGCAGTTGCAATAGGAGATTCAATTACAAAGAAAAAAGTTATAGATGCTACCTTTGAAATATTAGACAGTATTGAGGTATCTGGAGTTAAAGACCTTGGTGGTGGAGGTTTAACTTGTTGTATTTCAGAACTTGTGGATAAATGTGGAAATGGAGCTGTTGTCGATGTAAATTCAATTCCTCTTAGAGAAGAAGGAATGAATCCATATGAAATAATGCTTTCAGAATCTCAAGAGAGAATGGTTTTTGTTATTAACCCAAAAGATGTGGATAATGCAATAGCTATCTGCGAAAAATATGAAATTTCCTCAGCTATCATTGGAGAAGTTACAGATACAGATTTAATGGTAGTAGAGAATAATAAAAATGAGGAAAAGACAAGAGTAATAGCTAGTGTCCCTGCAAACTTACTTGCAGATCCTCCATATATAACTCGTGAGATGAAAGCCCCAGAGGTAGAAGAAAAATATGTTAATGTTCAAGATTCTCCAATTGATGAGGCAATACTCGAAATCTTATCTTCTCCAAATATAGCTAATAAAAAATGGGCATATAATCAATTTGATAGTGAAGTTCAAGATAGAACTATTGTTAAACCAGGAGATGATGCTGCAGTTTTAGGAATTGATGAAGATACAGCTATTGCTCTTGCTTGTGATTGTAACAGTGTTCATACAAAGCTTTCTCCTTATGATGGAGGTGCAGGTTCAGTTGCAGAAGCTATTCGTAATGTAGTGTCCATGGGAGCAGCCCCTTGTGCGGTTGTAGATTGTTTGAATTTTGGAAATCCAGAAAATCCAGAAATATTCATGTCTTTTAAACAATGTGTGGAAGGAATGGCTGATTTAGCCAGTAAATTTAATACTCCTGTAATCAGTGGTAATGTAAGTTTTTACAATGAAATGGAAGGTATAGTAATCAATCCATCTCCTGTTGTTGGTGTTGTTGGTGTAGCTAATATGAATAACATAAGAACAACGAATTTTAAACATGAAGGAGATAAAATTATAGTTGTTGGAAAAACTTATGATGAAGTGGATGGGTCTGAGTACCATAGAATTGTTCACAAGTTAGAACAAGGAAATGCTCCAAAAATCAGAATAGATGAAGAGCTTAAATCAGCTAAATCTATTTTAAATATTTTAGATAAAGATCCCGGAGTTTATAAAAAAGTGGAAAATGATATTACCTCAATTCATGATTGTTCTGCCGGAGGAATAGCTATTGCCTTAAGTGAAATGGCTATTTCAAGTGGACTTGGTGCAGAGATAGATTTATCAAATGTTCCTACCAGTGAAAATATAAATTCTAATAATTTATTGTTTTCAGAAAGTCATGGAAGATATATAATAACAGTAAGATCTGAAATTTATGAAGATGTTTTAAACAATATTGATGCGCCTTGTGCTTGTATAGGTGAAGTTAAAGGAAATATTCTTAAATTTTCAGATATAAATGTTGAAATTCCAGTTGAAGATTTGAAAAATGCATATAATGGTGTAATTGAAGAATTTATGGTTTAATTCTTTTTTCACATCTTTTATCATTTTTTTTCATTTTTTATTATTATTTTTTATTATTTTTTTTCTTTTTTTATTTTATTTTATTTTATATTATAAAAAAATTAAATATTAAAAGACTTAAAAATTATTATATAAAAATTCTCATATAAAATTATCAAATAAAAATATAGG
>WRNS01000318.1 GCA_009776495.1 Methanobrevibacter sp.
TAATCAAAAATAAAAAAATACTAATCAAAAATATAAAAAAATATAAAAAAAAATAAAAAAATACTAATCAAAAATATAAAAAAAATATAAAAAAAGAAAAAAATACTAATCAAAAATATAAAAAAAATATAAAAAAAGAAAAAAATTAAAAAAAACATTAATTATGAACAAATTTTATAGTATTTTATTTAACAAAATGGTTATATGTCACTAAATCTAAAATTTAAACTGAGCGTGTTTGTAGGAAAACTAGTTTTTATAGGTTTAAAGCTTCTGGGAAGACAGGGTACAGCCCTNCCTGGAAAAATTGCTCTTAAACTCTATCCCAGTATCTTAAAAGAAATGGGGAAAAAATGTGAAAAAATTCTAATTATTAGCGGGACAAATGGAAAAACAACCACCAATAATCTGATAAATCATATTTTAAATGGTAAATATGACAATATAGTTTCAAATTTAAAAGGAGCTAATATGATACAAGGTGTTGTGACTTCTTTTATTGTGAATGATAAGAACAACTATGATTGGGGGGTTTTTGAAGTTGATGAAGGATCAATACCTACTGTTACGCAATATATTGATAATCCTGATTACATAATTTTAACTAATTTTTTCAAAGACCAATTAGATCGATTTGGAGAAGTTGAAAATACAATTAAAATAGTCCACGATGGTTTAATAGACATTGATTCAACTCTAATACTTAATGGAGATGATCCCTCTTCTTTAAAATTTAATGACTTGAATAGTAAGAAGATTTATTATGGACTTAATGAAAATAAATTTTCAAAAACAAATGAAATTGATGAAGCCATTTTTTGTGATGAGTGTGGAAATAAATTAGATTATGATTTCATTAGCTATGGAAACGTGGGAAAATATTATTGTGATAAATGTGGATTGAAAAGACCAAATTTAGATTATTTAGCCGAATCAATAGATATCAAAGATAATATCTATGAATTTACGGTTAAAACCAGAAGTAAAAAAAATGAGAGAAGTAAAAAAAATGAAAAAAGTAAAGGAAGAGAAAAAGGTAAAGGAAATGAAATTATTAACTTTAAATATCTTGGAATCTATAACATTTACAATTCCACCTCAGCTATAGCTTTTGCCAGTGAAATAGGATTGAATCTCTCATTTATTAAAGAAAGGATAGAAAGTTTTGATTATAAATTAGGAAGAATGGAAACCATCAAATTTCCTGAAAAGGAAGTTGTTCTCGTTCTTTCAAAAAATCCTGTTGGTTTAAGTGAAGTATTAACCACATTTACCTATGATGAATCTAAAAAATCCATAATGTTTATATTCAATGATACTCCAGCCGATGGAGAAGATATTTCTTGGATTTGGGATGCTAATTTTGAAGAGTTGAATAGAATAAAAAATATAGCTAGTGTTTATTGTTCTGGAGTTAGAGCTGAAGATGTTGCTTTGAGAATTAAATATACAGGTTTTGATAAAGACAAAATAAAAGTTTTCTCATCCTCAAACGAAAACGATGTAAAAACACCTATCAATGATTTTTTAAATCAGAATATTGAAAAATTATTTATTATTGGAACTTTCACAGCTACTCCAATAGCAAGAGCTATTTTAATAGAAAAATTATCTAAATAATAATGAAAATAATAAAAAAAAGGACTTAACATGGAACTAAAAATTATCAATATGTACCCCGACATCTTGAACCTTTATGGAGATATAGGAAATCTCATTTGCATTAAACAGCGTTGTAATTGGAGAGGAATTGAAGTCAATATAGAAAACTTCACAATAGATAACGAAATAGCTATTAAAGAAGCAGACATTATTCTCATGGGAGGAGGTTCACACAATAGTCAAAAAATTATTTCAAGTCATCTTTTAAAACAAAAAAAAGAGTTAAAAAACTATATTGATGATGGAAAAGTTATTTTAGCTATTTCAAGTAGCTATCAGATGTTTGGAAAATCTTATATTAATACCGATTATTCTGATGAAAATTATCAAAAGATTCCTTCTCTTGAAATCTTTGATATTGAAACATATACTCAAAGAGACCCATTAGTAGGGAATACTATAATTGAAAATAATTTAAACCTTAAACCTAAAGAGATTATTGGTTTTAAAAACCATAGCTTTGGAGTTTACCATGATTATACTCCTTTAGGTTCTGTTAAATTAGGACATGGAAACAATGAACAAGAACAAAATGAAGGAATGATATATAAAAACTTCATAGGTAGCTATTTACATGGTCCACTTTTACCAAAAAACCCTCATCTTGCTGATAATATAATCTTAACCGCATTGAAAAATAAGTATGCTATTGAATCATTGGCAAAAATTGATGATACATTTGAAATGAATGCCCATAATACAGTTATTAAACGAGTTTTAAGATAATGACCAAATTTAAATTATTAAATTAAAATAAAAATAAATTTATCTTTTAAAAAAATTTAAAAATAAAAAATATCGAATTAGTATTATTATTATTTTGTTTTTGTTTTTAATATTGTATTAATTTAACAAATTCTATA
>WRNS01000319.1 GCA_009776495.1 Methanobrevibacter sp.
AAGTGTTAGTGGATATAAATATAATATTTTAACAGAAAAAGTCTCTGATCAGACAAAATACAGTAACCCAATAGTAATGGATTATAAAATAGGCACTGATAGTCAGGGCGAAAATCTTGTTACTCCTATATTAAGAAGAAATGGTACAAACATAGATACTTATTTTGCTAAAACTAAATTTGATAGAATGAATAATGATTTTATTTTAAACTTAAAACTTTAAAATATCAAAACTGGAAATAACAAAGCGTCAGGTGGAAAAATAACATTTTCAAATGTCGTGTGGAATCGTAGTGGGGTGAAAGAGAATTATCCTAACACAGTGACTGAGTATAAAATAGAAGTGGATTCAAGTAAACAATTAAATCTGGAAATTCCGCATCTTGACTATCCCGATAGAAACTATATAGAGTTTATATTACATTATATTGGTATAAATATGGATATCGTGACAACTGGGCATAATTACTATTTGTTTCTAATGGAACTTTTAAAAGCTTTAAATTCAAGAATTTTGATAATTATAGCTATTATATAATTTTTATAGTAATAAATAGAGTGGTATCGTGATTAAAGATTTTGCATAATTGAAAATTTCGTAGTAGGTTATTAACTGGGGGCAAAACTGCTGAAGAATCTGTTAAGTTAAAAAAAACCTATGAGAGAGAGTTTGAAAAAAACAATCCTGAGATATTCCGTAAAATGAATGGAAAAAAAAATGGACTTGTAAGGTGTTGAAATTAATCAGTCCTGTCGGTTCTGTTAAATTAAGAAAAAGATTTTATTCAAGATTTTTTATATAATTTTAAGCTAATGCCATAATTTCTTGATTGGTGGATTTTGTAATCACAGAATTTCTTTTTTCTATTTTTGGCTTTGTAGAAACCATCTAAAATTATTATGGGATCACATATCATGCTCAACATCAATGTATGCTGTGACATTTAGTGTTACACAAATGCATTTAATATAAGACCTCAAATATGGTTTCTATAGAGCCTTTTTTTATTATAATTTTTTAATTTTTCTTTATTTTTTATTTTTTAATTTTTATTTTCCATGAATTTAGCTATTATTTGATGGGAGTGTTTTTTTCCCAATTAATTAAATTAAATAAATGGTTTTTTTTTAAAAATTATAGATTTTCCAAACATTCTTCTCTTAAAACTCGAGCGTCATCGTTATTGGGAGCAATAGCTAAAACTTTAGTAAATGTTTCCATAGCTTCTTGAAATTCATTTAATTCCATTAAAACCACGCCTTTATTGAGAATAAAATCAATGTTATCGTCTGAAAGTTCTATGGCTTTATCATAACAGGTCAATGCTTCTTTGTATCGGCCTAAATCTAAAAGGGCATTTCCTTTTCTATTTTGGGCTGTGGCATCTATGTCTTCTTCATCTAAACATAGTTCAAGTGCTTTATCATATGATTCCAACGCTTCTTCAGGGCGGTCCATATCAGTTAATAGGTTTCCTCGACCATTCCAAACTTCTGGATTTTTATCATCGATCTTTAAGAGCTCATCATACACATTTAATGCATCATCAAATCTTCCAAGAACCTCTAAAATAAATCCTCTCCAATAAAGAATAAGGGAATTTTTAGAATTAATTTTCATTGCTTCATTATTAGCTATTAATGCATCTTCATATTGTTCGCAGTTAAGCAAAGCTATAGCTTTATTATTCCAAACATATTCATTATTATTTTCAATGATCAAAGCTTTATCATAACATTCTAATGCTTCATCAAATCTTCCTAAACGTGTCAAATTGTCTCCTTTTTTATTTAGGAGATAAACGTCTTTCGGATCAAATTTTAGTGCAGCAGTATAACAAATAGCTGATTTATCATATTTACCACTATCAAATAAGATATCGGCCCTTTGAACAACCATAGATTTCTCGTCTATCTTTTCTCCTTCCCAGTCTTCAACATCTAACTTTTTAAAATAGATTAGTTGGAATTTGTCTTCATCATTAATCTCACTAACATACATCTTTTTAAAATCTTTTATCATATCTTTAGAATCTTTATAACCTTCTTGTTTAGCTAATTTATCATTGTTTTTTAAATCTTTAAAGGAGATTAAATCAGTTTTTGTAACTTCAGCTTCAAAAATTTTCTTTTTTTCCTTTGAAACCAAATTCCAATAACAATGAAGCCTATCCCCTTCTTTTAAAGGAGTTTTCCATAACTTCCTTATGGTCATTCTCTTTTTACCAGTGATTAGATCTACATCTTGGCTTCCAAATGATATAATAGGCATAGCTATACCTCGTAAATTAAATACATCTTCGATATTTTACATAGTAATTAACAAAAGTAATATTTATTTCATAGGATATTTTGATTATTGTTATAAAAAATTTTAGCTTATTTTATGCTCATTTTTTATTTTATACTCATTTTTTTATTTTATAATAATTTTTTATTTTATGCTCATTTTTTTTACTAATTTTTTTATTTTATACACATTTTTTTATTTTTATTTTAATGGTATTTTTA
>WRNS01000320.1 GCA_009776495.1 Methanobrevibacter sp.
TAAGAAATAGGAATAAAAAAAAAAAAAATTATTAAAAAAAATTATTAAAAATTAATTTTTAAACTTTGCAAAATCTTTGATTTTAATGTTAAAAAATCTTAGATTTCCTAAAATAAATCTCTTAAGTTTATTTTGAAAGCTCCTAAGTTTCCACCATAGTTACCTGCACTGATTTCTTTAACACCTGGAATTGTACAAGCTGCTTTGATACCTTGTTTCATAGCTTCCCTTACAGATTCTTCATCAACACCATCAATAACTATTTCATAAATACCATTGACATCTTCTCTAATTTCGCTTTCTACAACTTCATCTTTAAGTGTAACACACATTTTCTCATTGGTAGAAGCATTTAAGAATGTGTATTCATTACAACCTACCTTAGAACCAGAAGCTACAATTCCTCCAGGGAAAGGAGTTATTGTTCCAGAAACTTCAGCTATTGCATCAACAGCTACTTCCGCAGCCATTAGAGCGTTCATTTGGCTGTTTGCAAGAATAAAAAAGTTTCCTCCAGCTACTCCATCCTTCATTCCAAACTCGGCTTCAACTAAAAAGTCTCCAGACATGATAGGAATAGATTGTACTGTTCTTCCTCCAACTTCTACTTCTTTTTCGTATCCATCACCGAAGAATTTTAATTTAAATCCTGCTTTTAATACTTCTTCAGTATCTTCTAATGCATTGAACACTGCAGTAGTAGGAGCGGTTAATATTCCCATTCCAATTCTCTCTAAGAGTTCATGATCTAACTGTTTTTTACTGGAGTTACAAATCATTATTGTAAAGCCAGGTCTACCATCAGGAGTTTCAAGAGGGGAAACATAACCATCAATTCCAGCTTCAGCAGGACAGCCAATTACAGAAGTAGCATATCCAGTAGCTTCAGTAGCTGCTACCTTAGCTAATTTTTTAGTAGCTGCAGTTACAAGTAACCTTGAAACCTTTATTCCAAAAGCTTCAGCATAAGTATCTTTTATATCTACACCATTTAATTGCATATTTTTCACCTTTTTTAAAAGTTTATTATATTTTAAAAATTTTTTATTTTTTTATAAGTTAAAAACGAAGTTTTTTTTTTTATTATGTTATAAAACAAAGTCTTATATTATAAAATAAAGTCCTATATTATAAAATAAAGTCTTATTATATTATAAAATAAAATCTTATTATGTTAATAAATAAAGTCTTCTATTTTATTATTTAAAAAACTATAATATATTTTTTTTTATTTAAATATGAAAAATTTAGTAAAATATTCGCCAATTTTTTTTATTTCATAGTTAAATATATACTAATCCTCATTTTCATCTTTTTCTATGTAATCAAGACCGTCTATAAGTTCTTTTGCTGTTTCTTCTTCATCCATGCTCGTGAGTTTGATTTTATCAAGAACTGATGTACCATAGAATGGTAAAATTATAAATCCTATGATAGTAGTCATCCCTAGTGAAATTGATCTTTCAACTAAAGTAACTGCCGCACTTATAGGTTCAGAAATCCCCGCCGAAGAGTATAAAGACATCATACCAAAATCAATAGCCCCTATGCCTCCAGGTAATAAAGGAATCATTCCTATTAAGCTAGCTAATATGAATACTACTCCAATTAAAATTGGGGAAACAACTTGGCCAAAGGCTAAAAATATAATATAAACCCTTAGTATCTCACTACCCCAAATTAGAAAAGATAAAGGTAATGCATGATAAAGAATTTTTTTATCGCTGATCATCCGCTTCATTGTTTTTTGAAATCCAGTGATAGATTTCATGACTTTTTTTTCTAAAGATTCTGGGTCTTTTTTATAAAATCTTTTGATTAACTTTACAATCCATCTTGTAATTTTTTCTCCAAATCTTTCATTTATGGACATGTAAATTAAAAGTACCGAAGCTGCTGTTACTCCTATAACCGAAATTATGATAATAGCTAAAGATATGTTGTCTAAGTTAAAATTGAAAATGATAGATATAACAGCGATGATAGATAAAATTAAAAAAGGAAACATGTCTAATGCTCTATCAGTTATGACAGTGGCAAAAGTTTCTTCATATGGTTTTTTTGCATATTTTGAAAGTATATAAGCTCTTACTGGCTCTCCTCCACCACGACCACTTGGTGTTATATTATTTACTGCTAATCCCACAAGTAACATCGGCAAAATATTTTTTATGTTTACATTAATATCAGCTATTTTGTTGATAATGTTCCATCTTAAAGCGAGTAAATAATAAGTAAAAATCTGAGCAATAATAGCTAAAACTATGAAAAATAAATTAGCTGTTTTTAAAGCATTGACTACTTTATCAATACCTATAAAATTCAGCATTAGAACAATAGCTATAATTCCTATGAATATTAGAAAAATAGCTGTTTTATATTTCATTTTTTTTCATCCTAACTCCTCATTATTAAAAAAAAATATTACCATGAATTTATTATTGTTAAAATTATTATTATTATTATTATTATTAAAAAATATTAAAATTATTTAAAAATATTATTATTA
>WRNS01000321.1 GCA_009776495.1 Methanobrevibacter sp.
TAATTATATTTAAAAAATATTAATTATATAAAAAATAAATAAAGAATAGTGTATATTCTGGAAAATAAAGTTTTAAAATAATAATTTTCTTTAAATAGATATAAATGAATAAATAGTTATTTAAAAAATCATTTTTATTATTAATTTTTTCAAACATTGTATTGAAATATAACAACCAATGGTTGTTAATTTGGTAGTGATAATTCCTAATTTAAAAGGTAATGGAAAATTATATTTAATAAATATATAGTGAAATACCTTCATTTACATCACCTAAAGAATAATAAATAATGATTTAAAAATATATAAAGAGATATTAAATGAATAAAAAATTTGAAATTAAAGCCCATGATGGAGCTGGAAGGCTTGGAAAGCTTGAAGATATAGAAACACCGAACATAATCAATATAGATCTCTTTAAAGTAGCTTATGATGAGGGAGTAGCTTACAACATTGAAAAAGAAATAGCTACTTTCAGTGTAAATAGAACAATTCAAAAAGCTAAGGATTTTAATGGTGAAATAGCTACTATCCAAGGATCTAAATACATAGATTTAAGATTAAAATGCTTAAAGGAATTGGAAGAGTTAGGATATTCTGGATTTATAATAGCTAATGGGGATGATTTGCTACTGCGACCAAGAGATTTGGTTGATTTAG
This sequence comes from Methanobrevibacter sp., assembly GCA_009776495.1. Lineage (GTDB taxonomy): Archaea > Methanobacteriota > Methanobacteria > Methanobacteriales > Methanobacteriaceae > Methanorudis. The sequence continues at coordinate 661 of WRNS01000321.1, forward strand.
TAATCAATTTACGAGAAAATATGAAACCTGGAAGTTATTTAATATTTCCAATGGCAGAATGTTCATTTATACCAATACTTAGCTACTTAGGAATTGATGGATTTTTAGATGATATTGGTGAGTACTATAGCTATTTAAATGTGATGATGACTCCTACAAAAAATTATGATTTAAATGTTTATGAAATCTATGAAATGAATCAAGAAGATCTTTTAACTTGTAATAAATCTACTATAGATTTCGTCCTTAGGGAAGTTAGGGAGCATATGAAAAATGGAACACTTAGAAATCTTGTAGAAGAGAGAGCAGCTACTAGTCCCCAAAATATGTCTCTTTTAAAGATTTTAGATAAGGAATATCAAGATTATCTTCAAAAATATACTCAACTTTATTAAACAAGCTATGATATGGATTTAAAAAAATTTTATTTGTTTTGTTTATTATTATAAAATTATACACTTGGAGGAGTTAAAATAGAAAAAAAATATTTATATATTTTAATAATAGCTATCGTAGTTATCATAGCTATTGTTGGTGTTTATTTCTCAGGAATACTTGATAGCAGTGAACTAAGCGATAGTAGTGATTGGGAGATAAAAGAATTAGTTGGAGTAAAATTCAAAGTTCCTGAAAAGTTCAGAAGCGGAACACTTTATAGTGGAAACGTTGTTGATGGTGAAGAAACAGGAAATAGCTACCAGTCAACTGATGGTGAACTACTCATCAAAATATTTCCTTCTGGTGGAGATTTCACAGAAAGAGACGATGAATACAATAGCTATATGGAATCTAATTCAACTTTTGAAATAGTTACTATTACAGGTCATGAGGTAACAATCGCACACAACGATACAAGCCCTGAACCATTTTTAATAGCTTTCTTTGAAGTAAATGGAGCTCAAATAATCATGCAGGCAAATGGGGATAGTATTGATAAAGATATTAAAGCTATTATAGCTAGTTTTTATGAATTAAATAAATAGTAAATTGTTATAAATAGTTTTAATATTAATAATATAGGTTATTTGTTTATTTATTCTAAAGTAAACTATATTTTATTTTATTTTTTATAATTAAGCTATTGAACTTTTTTTTATTATTAAACTATTAAATTTTTTTCTTGAAGCTATTTAACAGCTCAATTTTATTCCATGAACATTTTTAAGGTATATTTGATAATCAATATCACTATGACAAACAAAAATCACATTTATATTTGGATTATTAATCTTTCTAATGGTGTCAACAGCTATTTTTGATGCTTTTTTCTTGGGATAGCCATACACTCCTGTGCTAATACATGGAAAGGCAATAGCTATTTTTTCTTTTTGATTTTCCTTTCTATAATCTTCTGCAAGTCCCATGGAGTTTAGATAAGATTTTTTTAAAAGTTCAGCTTCTCCATGATTGCCACCATTATAAATAGGTCCCACAGTATGGATAATTTTATCAGAAGGTAACTTATAAGCATTTGTTATCTTAGCTTCACCAGTTTCACATCCATCTAATTTAGCACATTCAACTTTTAATTCTTTTCCTGCTTTGCGGTGAATCACCCCATCAACTCCACCACCACCTAATAAAGTGTTATTAGCTGCATTAACAATTATATCCACATCCAAACAGGTGATATCACATTTTAAAACTTTCATTTTACCAATTTTCCTTTATCGATTTTCAATCAAATCTAATATAAAAACATCTAAATTGATTTTATAAAAAAATATTCATTTACTAAATAAAATTTAAAATAAAAAAATATAAAAAAATATTCATTTGATTTTAAATAAAATTTAAAATAAAAAATATAAAAAAATATTCATTTATTAAAAAAAATTTAAAATAAAA